>JAEZIH010000229.1 GCA_023416055.1 Pseudomonadota bacterium
GAGCAGCAGGGCACGGTCGGGCGCGATCATCAGAACAGCTCCAGCTCGCCGCCCGCCGGCATCGGCGCGGGGACGGGCGTCGGGCGCGGGGCGGCGGCGTCGGCGACGCCGCGCTGCATGGCCCGACCCGTAGCCGGCCAGTAGTGCAGGCGGCGGCCGCCCATGCCGCGCAGGCTGCCGCTGACCACGCGGATGCCCTCGTCCTGCAGGAAGCGCTCGGCGAAGTCGGCGTTGGCCAGGCCCACGTCGCGCAGGGAGTCGAACATGCGGCCGCCGCCGAACAGCTTGGCCTCCAGCCGCTCGCGCCGGGCCCCGGCCTTGAGCAGGTCGTTGATCAGCAGCTCCATGGCGTAGGCGCCATAGCGGCGGCCCGCGTCGGTCCCCGCCCCTGCGCCGTCGGGCAGCAGGAAGTGGTTCATGCCGCCGACCCCGGCGAAGGGGTCGCACAGGCAGGCGGCCACGCAGCTGCCGAGCACGGTGGTCAGGACGATGTCCCGGTCGGAGGTGACGTAGTGCTCACCCTGGCCGACGTGGACGCGGCGCTCGAGAATGTCGTGCGCGACGGCGGCCATCATGTCAGGGGGCCGAAGACGGCCTCCAGCTTCTCCTTGAGCTGGGCCACCGTGAAGGGTTTGACGAGGTAGTTGTTGACCCCGAACTGCACCGCCCGCTGGACCAGCTCGCGGTCGGCGCGGCCGGTCAGCATGATGAAGGCGGTGGTCTTGATCGGCGGGTGGGCGCGGATGGCGCGGAGCAGGCCCAGGCCGTCGAGCTTGGGCATGTTGAAGTCGGAGATGACCAGGTGGACCGGCTTGCCGATCACCTCGCGCAGGCCGGCCTCGCCGTCGGCGGCCTCGCGGATCTCGCGCACGCCGAGCTGCTGCAGGCTGTTGCGGACCAGCGAGCGCATGGTCAGCTGATCGTCGACGATCAGGACGTTGAGGGCGGAAGCGGCGGGCATACGGTAGTCCTCAGGCGGCCGGGGCGGCGCACAGATCGAGAATGGCGGGGCGAAGGCGGTGAAGGGGCAGCTGGCGCTCGACGGCGCCCAGCTCGAAGGCGGCGCGCGGCATGCCGTAGACGATGCAGGACGCCTCATCCTGGCCGAGGGTGCGGGCCCCGGCCTGGCGCATGGCCAGCAGGCCGCGGGCGCCGTCGCGGCCCATGCCGGTCAGGATGACCCCGGTCATTGGGCGGCGGGCGCGGGCGACGGACTCGAACAGGACATCGACCGAGGGGCGGTGGCCGCTGACCGGATCGTTGCGGACCAGGCGGCAGCGCGGCGTCGTGCCGGAGACCTCGAGATGGGCCTCGCCGCCGGGGGCGATGTAGACGTGGCCCGGCTTCAGCGGGGCGCCGTCCTCGGCCTCCGAGACGGCCGGGGCGCACATCTTGTCGAGGCGGGCGGCGAAGCTGCGCGTGAAGGTGGCCGGCATGTGCTGGGTGATCACCGTCGCCGGGCACTGCTCGGGGAAGCCGGACAGGATGGTGATCAGGGCTTCGACGCCGCCCGTGGAAGCGCCGATGGCCAGGATGTGGTCGGGCGCGGCGCGGTAGTCGGCGGCCTCGGGCGGCGGGGCAGCGGGGGCGTCGCCGCGGGCGCGGACGCGGGAGCCGGCGGCGGTCTTCACCTTCTGCGCCAGCTCGGCGAAGGCCACGGCGGCGGGGGCGCCGTCGACCGGCTTGCCGACGGCGTCGACCGCGCCGAGCTCCAGCGCCGCCACGGTGACGTCGGCGCCGGCCTGGGTGAGGGTTGAGACCATCACCACCGGCATGGGCCGCAAGCGCATGATCTTCTCGAGGAAGTCGAGGCCGTTCATGTTCGGCATCTCGACGTCGAGGGTGATGACGTCCGGGTTCAGCCGCTTGATCGCCTCGCGCGCCTCCAGCGGATCGGCGGCCGAGCCGACGACCTCGATCTCCGGGTCGCGACGCAGGGCCGCGGTGATCAGGCCGCGCATGGTCGGGCTGTCGTCGACGACGAGGACGGTGACCGGCCGGTTCATGCCGCGCCTCCGAGCCGGTAGGTGGTCAGGCCGTCGGGCCGCAGCAGTTGCGCAGCGGGGCCGGTGACGCGCTCGGAGTGGCCAATGTAGAGGGTCGCGCCGGGCGTCATCAGCGGGGTGAAGCGGCTCCACAGCCGCTCCTGCGTCGCCTCGTCGAAATAGATCGCCACGTTGCGGCAGAAGATGACGTCGAAGCGGCCCTTCATCGGCCATTCGCCGATCAGGTTCAGCTCGCGGAAGGCGACCAGGCGGCGCAGGGCCGGGCCGGCCGTCCACAGGCCGCGGCCGGCGCCGGGGGCCTTGTCGAAATAGCGCCGCCAGAGAGTGGCCGGGGCCTGCTCCAGGGCCTCTTCGGAATAGGTCCCCTCGGCCCCGTCGGCGACCATGTTCGGGTCGATGTCGGTGGCGAGGATGCGGACATCCAGCTCGGCGGCCTCGGGCAGGGCCGCCAGTACGGCGAGCGCCATGGAATAGGGCTCCTGCCCGTTCGAGCAGGCCGCCGACCACAGGCGGACCCGGCCGCCGGCCCGGGCGCGCTCGGCCAGCCTCGGCATCACCCGGTTCAGCAGGTCGTTGAAATGGTGCGGCTCGCGATAGAAGCGGGTGACGTTGGTGGTCAGAGCCGCCGTCATCGCCTGCCGCTCGTCCACGCCGTCGACCCCGTCGATCAGGGCGCAGTATTCGCGGAAGCTGCGCAGACCCAACGCGCGCAGGCGCTTGGCCAGCCGCGAATAGACGAGCGCCGCCTTGCCCTCGCCGAGCGCGATGCCGGCGTGGCTGTGCAGGACCTGGGCGATGTGACGGAAGTCCTCGGCCGTGAGCGCGAATTCGCCCTCGACCAGGGACTCCGTCCCGGCGGCGACGGTCATGCGGCCTCGGCCTCCATGGGCGGGAGGATGAGTGACAGGTCGATGAGGCTGATCATGCGGCCGTCGACGGCGAAGATGCCCTTCACGAAGGTGCGGACCTCGTCGCTGGCCACGTCCGGCGTCGGCTGCACCGCGCCCTCGTCCAGCTGGACGATGTCGGACACGGCGTCGACCAGCAGGCCGACCAGACGGCCGCCGACGTGGGCGACCATGATCACGTGCCGCGCCGTCGGCTCGGAGGTGCGCAGGCCGAAGCGGGCGCCGAGATCGATGATCGGCAGCACCGCGCCGCGGAGGTTGATGACCCCCTTCATGTAGCCGGGCGCGCGCGGCAGCGGCGTCGCGGGCGTCCAGCCGCGGATTTCCCGCACCGACATGATGTCGACGCAGAATTCCTGCTCCCCGATGCGGAAGGCGATCAGTTCGCGGGCGGCCGCGGAGTTGGTGAAGGCTTCGGTCATGTCAGCTCGCAAGCTTGAGATCGGCCGCGGCGGAGCGGCGGCGGGCGTTGGCGACGACGGCGTCGATGTCGAGGATCAGGGCGACCCGGCCGTCGCCGAGGATGGTGGCGGCGGCGACGCCCTCCACCTGCTGGTAGTTGGTCTCCAGGCTCTTAATCACGACCTGGCGCTGGCCGTGGATGGCGTCGACCATGAGGGCCGCGCGCGAGCCGGACTCGGTCTCGACCACGATGGCGACGCCATGGGCGGGCGTGATCGGCGTATCGCGGAAACCCATGACGCGGGCCACGTCGACCAGCGGCACGAAGGCGTCGCGGAAGCGGATCACCGCGTCGTGGCCGCCGACGTAGTGCACGTCCCCGGCCTTGGGGGTCAGGCTCTCGACGATGGCCGACAGCGGCGCCACCAGGGTCTGTTCGGCGGCGCCCAGCACCATGCCGTCGAGCACCGCCAGGGTGAGAGGCAGGCTGAGGGTGAAGGTCGAGCCCTTACCGGGGTTCGAGCTGATCGAGATGCGGCCGCCCAGCGACTGGATCGAGCGCCGGACCACGTCCATGCCGACGCCGCGGCCGGAGATGTCCGAGACGGTGTCGGCGGTCGAGAAGCCGGGCAGGAAGATCAGGTTATCGATCTCGTCGTCGGAGAGGACCGCGTCCTCGGCGATCAGCCCCTTGGAGACGGCGATGCCGCGGACGCGCTCGCGGTTGATCCCGCGCCCGTCGTCGCTGATCTCGATGACGATGCGGCCGGAGCGGTGCAGCGCCACCAAGCGAACGGAGCCCTCTTCCGGCTTGCCGGCGGCGAGCCGGTCGGCGGGCGTCTCCAATCCGTGGTCGATGGCGTTGCGAAGCATGTGGGTGATCGGCTCGGCGAGGCGTTCGACAACGGTCTTGTCGACCTCGGTGGCCTCGCCCTCGGTGATCAGGCGGACCCGCTTGCCGGTCATCTCGGCGACCTCGCGCACCAGGCGGGGCATGCGCTGGAAGACGGACTTCACGGGCTGGGCCCGGATGGCCATGACGCTGTCCTGGATCTCGCGGGTCAGCAGCTCGAGGTCCTCGAGGCCGACGGAGATGCCGGACGAGCGGGCCAGGCCGCTCTCGGTGACGCGCTGGGCCAGCATGGCCTGCTGGATGACCAGTTCGCCGACCACGTTGATCAGCCGGTCGACCCGTTCGAGGTCGACCCGGATGGTGGTCGGAGCCGGGG
>JAEZIH010000248.1 GCA_023416055.1 Pseudomonadota bacterium
AGGTGGAGGGCGTCGTCGGCAAGACCTTCGGCGACCCGAAGAACCCGCTGCTGGTCTCCGTCCGCTCGGGCGCCCGCGCCTCGATGCCCGGGATGATGGACACCGTCCTCAACCTCGGCCTCAACGACGAGACGGTGGAGGGCCTGGCCGCCCTCAGCGGCGACCGCCGCTTCGCCCTCGACAGCTATCGCCGCTTCATCACCATGTACTCCAACGTCGTGCTGGGCCTCAGCCACGACGATTTCGAAGAGGTGCTGGACGATCACAAGGACCGGCTCGGCGTCACCGTCGACACCGACCTGACGGCGCAGGACTGGGAGAAGGTCGTCGCCGACTACAAGGCGGTGGTCCAGGACCGGCTCGGCCATCCCTTCCCGCAGGACCCCAGCGACCAGCTGTGGGGCGCCATCGGCGCCGTCTTCGCCAGCTGGATGAACGACCGGGCGAAATTCTATCGCCGCATGCACGACATCCCCGAGAGCTGGGGCACGGCCGTCAACGTCCAGTCGATGGTGTTCGGCAACATGGGCGAGACCTCGGCCACCGGCGTCGCCTTCACCCGCAATCCGTCGACGGGCGAGGCGAAGCTGTACGGCGAGTTCCTCATCAACGCCCAGGGCGAGGACGTCGTCGCCGGCATCCGCACGCCGCAGTCGCTGACCCGCGCCGGCCGCGAGGAGATGGGCGAGACCGCTCCCTCGATGGAAGAGGCCATGCCCGAGGTGTTCGCCCAGTTCCGCGACATCGTCGGCAAGCTGGAAGCCCACTATCGGGACATGCAGGACATCGAGTTCACGGTCGAACAGGGCCGGCTCTGGATGCTCCAGACCCGAAACGGCAAGCGCACCGCCAAGGCGGCGCTGAAGGTCGCCGTAGACTTGGCCGCCGAGGGCGTGATCTCCGAGGAAGAGGCGATCAGCCGCGTCGAACCCGCCGCCCTCGACCAGCTGCTGCACCCGACGCTGGACCCGCGCGCCCACCGCACCATTGTCGCCACCGGCCTGCCCGCCTCGCCCGGCGCCGCCACCGGCAAGGTGGTGTTCGACGCCGACGAGGCCGAGCGCCTCGCCCAGCTCGGCGACGCCGTCATCCTCGTGCGCGAGGAGACCAGTCCCGAGGACATCCACGGCATGCACGCCGCCCGCGGCATCGTCACCGCCCGCGGCGGCATGACCAGCCACGCCGCCGTGGTGGCGCGCGGCATGGGCCGGCCCTGCGTCTCGGGCGCCGGCGAGATCCATATCGATGAGAAGGCCCAGACCTTCACCGCCCGCGGCCGCGCCTTCAAGGCCGGCGACGTCATCACCATCGACGGCTCCAAGGGCGAGGTGCTCGAGGGCGCCGTGCGGATGATCGAGCCTGAGCTGACCGGCGACTTCCAGACCCTGATGGCCTGGGCCGACAAGGTCCGCCGCCTGAAGGTCCGCGCCAACGCCGAGACGCCGCTGGATGCGACCACCGCCCGCGGCTACGGCGCCGAAGGCATCGGCCTGTGCCGCACCGAGCACATGTTCTTCGATGACACCCGCATCGCCGCCGTGCGCGAGATGATCCTCGCCGACGACGAGGCCGGGCGGCGGGCCGCCCTGGCGAAGATCGCGCCGTTCCAGAAGGCCGACTTCGTCGAGCTGTTCACCATCATGAGCGGCCTGCCGGTCACCGTGCGCCTGCTCGACCCGCCGCTGCACGAGTTCATCCCGCACTCTGACGCCGACATGGACGCCCTCGCCGCCGCGCAAGGGCTCGACGCCGCCAAGCTGAAGCGCCGGGCGAAGGAGCTGCACGAGACCAACCCCATGCTCGGCCACCGCGGCTGCCGCCTCGGCGTCGCCTATCCCGAGATCTACGAGATGCAGGTCCGGGCCGTCCTCGAGGCGGCGCTTGAGGTCAAGAAGACCTCGGGCGTGGCCCCCATCCCCGAGATCATGCACCCGCTCGTCGCCCTCGGCCTCGAGATGAAATACCTGCGCGAGCTTACCGATCGCACCGCCGAAGCCGTCTTCTCAGAGGCCGGCGACCGGGTGGAGTACCTCGTCGGCACCATGATCGAACTGCCCCGCGCCGCCCTGCGCGCCGCCGACCTCGCCGAGCATGCCCAGTTCTTCAGCTTCGGCACCAACGACCTGACCCAGACCACCTTCGGCATCAGCCGCGACGACTCCGGCCGCTTCCTGCAGGCCTACATGGACAAGGGCATCTTCGAGACCGATCCTTTCGTCCGCCTCGACCAGGACGGCGTCGGCGACCTGATCCGCATCGCCGCGGAGCGGGGCAGGGGCGCCCGCGAGGGCGTCAAGATGGGCATCTGCGGCGAGCACGGCGGCGACCCCGCCTCGATCGAGTTCTGCGAGACCGTCGGCCTGGACTACGTAAGCTGCTCGCCCTACCGCGTGCCGATCGCCCGGCTGGCGGCGGCCCAGGCCGCTCTCCACGCCCGTGCGGGTACGGAGCGCGAGAAGGATCGGTAGAAATCGTCCTAGCCATCATGAGACCACGATAAGGTCACGATTGGCATAGCGCTGTCTGTGCCAGTCTGTGCACACTGGGTTTCAAGTCGTTTCAAGGTTCTGGAACGGCGGCGAAGGCGAACCATTTGTATCCGCACTGGAGGGGGTTGGTGGCCGCAGAAGTCACCGCAATCCAGAGGATACAAAACCATGCGTAACGTTCTTCTCGCTACTGCCGCTCTTACTCTGATCGCGGCGCCCGCCATGGCCCAGGATCGCGGCCCGGTGACCGGCTCGATCGGCTACACCCAGTTCGACTCCGACGTCGCCGACCTCGGCGCCATCACCGGCCGGCTGGGCTACGACTTCACACCGAACTTCGGCATCGAAGGCGAAGCCTCCTTCGGCGTCCGCGACGACGACGTGACCATCGCCGGCGTGACCGGTTCGGTGGAGCACGAATACGACGCCGCCGTGTACGGGGTCGCCAAGGTCCCGGTCTCGCAGAACCTCGAACTGTTCGGCCGTGTCGGCTACGGCACCACGTCGCTCAAGGCCGATGTGGCCGGTGTGAGCGCCACCGCCGATGGCGAAAGCATCAACTACGGGGCCGGCGCCAACTGGTTCTTCGATGCCCAGAACGGCGTCCGCGCCGACTGGACCCGTCGCGACTTCCAGGACGACGGCGCTGGCGAAGTCGACACCTGGAGCCTGGGCTACGTCCGCCGCTTCTAGGACGACCCCGCCTGAAAACGCAAAGGCCCGGGACTTCGGGCGCGGGCCTTTTTCTTTTCCGGAAGGCTGAAGTTCAAGCCACGCCGGGCTGCAGCGCCCAGCGCATCGATCCCTCGCCGAAGGGCTTGAAGAACAGGTCGCGGTAACGCTCGAACACCTCGACAATCCGATTGGCCAGATCCTGGGCGACGGTCTCGCCGCGCTGGCGCTTCATGGCGCAGACGCACTGGACGACGTCCTTCTGATGGGCGGAGCCGCCCATGCGCTTGAGCACCGCGGCGATGTCCTGGGCCAGCGGATCGATCTGCGAATTCCACGGATTGGTGTTCTGAGTCATTCGGGACACCCCCTTGTTCTCGACACAGGAAAACGGGTCGCAAATACTGGCGAGGGATGCAAGCGTGGCCGCGGATTCGTGATCGGGGCGAATCGGGCGGAGCCGACCGCGCCTGCGGGCGTTTTCTGCAGATGACCCGCACGGCCCTGACCCTCTTCAGCGTGCTCGCCCTGGCCGCCTGCGGCTCCGGCGAGACC
>JAEZIH010000025.1 GCA_023416055.1 Pseudomonadota bacterium
CGGTCCCGGGGCGGGCGGGGCCCGCCGCCGCCCCCCCCCCCCACGTCGACGCCGCCTTCGACCGCTTCGGCGGCGACATGGTCATCGTCAAGCCGCGGGTGTCCGGCGGGGCGTGGAAGACGCTGCGCCTGTCGCGCGAGGAGGCGCTGGCCGACGCCCCTGAGGGGCCGGCGATGATCCAGCCCTATCTGCCGTCGATCGAGACCGAGGGCGAGACCAGCCTGCTGTTCTTCGGCGGCCGCCTGAGCCACGTGGTCAACAAGCGGCCGGTCAGCGGCGACTTCCGCATCCAGACCCAGTTCGGCGGTCAGTATCGCGCCCTGGCCGAGCCGCCCGCCGGGGCGCTGGCCCTGGCGGAGCGGACGCTCAAGGCCATCGACGAAGACCTGCTCTACGCCCGCATCGACATGGCGCAGGGGGCTGACGGCGAGTGGCTGCTGATGGAAGCCGAGCTGATCGAGCCGGACTTCTACCTCGGGGCCGCGCCGGAGGGCGGGAAGAGGTTCGCGGACGCGGTGAGGGCGCGGCTCTAAGCGGCCTCGCCCAGCGCCTGAAGCCCGGCGCGGCTGGGGCACAGGTCGGCGATGACGCAGGCCGAGCATTTCGGCTTGCGCGCGGTGCAGACGTAACGGCCGTGCAGGATCAGCCAGTGGTGGGCCTTGGGCAGCCACTCCTCGGGCACGATGCGGTGCAGCTGGGCCTCGACCTTGTCCGGGGTGGCGGCGTTGGCGAGGCCGAGGCGGTGGGAGACGCGGAAGACGTGGGTGTCGACCGCGATGGCCGGCTCGATGCCCATCTCGTTCAGCACCACGCTAGCGGTCTTGCGGCCGACGCCGGGCAGGGCCTGCAGCGCCTCGCGGGTCAGCGGCACTTCGCCCCCGTGCCGCTCCAGCACGATGCGGCTGAGGGCGATGACGTTCTTCGCCTTGTTCCGGTAGAGGCCGATCGAGGAGATGTAGGGGATCAGCCCTTCCTCCCCCAGGGCCAGCATTTTCGCCGGGGTGTCGGCGACCTTGAACAGCCTGTCCGTCGCCTTGTTGACGCCGACGTCGGTGGCCTGGGCCGAGAGGGCGACGGCGACCACGAAGGTGAAGGGGTTGGTGTAGTTCAGCTCGGTCTTCGGATCGGGCATGACGCCCGAAAGCCTCTCGAAGATCGTCTCCACCCGGTCCTCGTCCGGCGGCCAGCGCAGCACGGGTACCATCGGTCCGGTGAGGACGGCGGGGCGCTTCGGGGCGACGGCTTTCGGGCGGGCCTTCGACGGCTTCATGCCTCCTCGTCGCCGGGCGGCGGACCGCGGTCAAGCCCGGCGACGCAGGCGCACGTCACGGCGTGTTCAACGACCTGAAACATGACGTGTTGCGGCGCAGCATGAAGACTGTTGATTTTTGGACAACGTTGTCCATTTTAGCGGCCGCACTCCCCCCCGCGCCTTCGGAACTCCGATGAATCCCGCTCTCAAGAGACGCCTCCCCCTGATCCTCGCCGCCGTCGTCGGCCTCGCCCTCATCGTCGGGGGCCTGGTCTGGTGGCAGGGCAAGCAGCGCTGGGAGGCGACCGACAACGCCTTCGTCCAGGCCGACACCACCGAGGTCAGCCCGCAGATCGAGGGCTATGTCGTCGAGGTGCTGGTGGCCGACAACCAGCACGTCCAGGCCGGCCAGGTGCTGGTCCGGCTGGACGACGCGGACGCCCGCGCCGACCTGGCCGAGGCGGAAGCCAACCTCGCCGCCGTCGAGGCCTCGGTGCGCAATGTCGACGCCCGCTCGGCGCAGGAACAGGCGATGATCGCCAGTCGCGCCGCCGCAGTGAGCCAAGCCCAGGCCCAGGCCGATCTGGCCCGGCAGCAGGTCGAACGCTACGGCCGCCTGGCGGAGCAGGGCTGGGTGTCGCAGCAGCGCATCGACGCCGAACGCGCCGGGGTCCGCACTGCGCAGGCCTCGGTCGCCGAGGCGCAGGCGGCGCTGGTCGCCGAACAGCGCGCCGCCGGCGTGCTGGGCTCGACCCGCCAGCAGTCGGTGGCCTCGGTCGAACAGGCGCGCGCCGCCGTCGACCGCGCCCGCATCCGGCTGGAGAGGACCGTCATCCGCGCCCCCGTGGACGGGGTGGTCGGGGCGCGCGGCGTGCGTGTCGGCCAGTTCGTCCGTCCGGGCGGGACCATCCTGTCCATCGTTCCGCTGGGCGACGCCTATGTGGTGGCCAACTTCAAGGAGACCCAGGTGGACCGGCTGCGGCTGGGCCAGGAGGTCGAGATCCGCGCCGACGCCTTCCCCGACCGCCGGCTGAGCGGCCGCATCGACAGCTTCGCCCCGGCGACCGGTTCGGAGTTCGCCCTGATCCCGGTCGAGAACGCCACCGGCAACTTCACCAAGATCACCCAGCGGGTGCCGGTGCGCATCCGGCTGGAGGGCGAGTCCCTCGCCGCCCTGCGGCCCGGACTGTCGGTCGAGGTCAAGGTGGACCTGAAGAGCCATGGCGGCGCCAGCTTCGCCGAAGCCGCGGCCGTCCGCCCCGTGCAGAACGCCGCCCTGACGGCGTCGGACCGGTGACCGCCGCCGCGCCGACGGCCGGGACGGAGCCCGGGCCGGAGGTCAACTGGACCATGCTTCTGCTCGGCTTCGCCGGCATGGTCATCGGCCAGTTCATGGCCATCCTCGACATCCAGATCGTGGCCAGCTCCCTGCCGCAGATCCAGGCCGGGGTCGGCGCCTCGGCCGACGAGATCAGCTGGATCCAGACCGCCTACCTGATCCCCGAAGTCGTGATGATCCCGCTGTCGGGCTACCTCGCCCGACTATGGGGGACGCGGAACGTCTTCCTCGCCTCGTGCACCGGCTTCATGGTCATGAGCGTGGCCACAGGCCTGTCGACCTCGATCGAGGCGATGATCGTCTTCCGGGCCCTGCAGGGCTTCGTCGGCGGGGCGATGATCCCGACCGTCTTCGCCGTCGCCTTCACCGCCTTTCCGCCCGAGCGGCGGGTCACCGCCAGCGTCGTCATGGGGTTGATCGTCACCCTCGCCCCGACGGTGGGTCCGACCCTGGGCGGGCACCTGACCGAGCAGCTGGACTGGCGCTGGCTGTTCTTCATCAATGTGCCGCCGGGGCTGCTGGTGCTGTTCCTGGTCGCCCGCTACGCCAATTTCGACAAGGGCGATCCGTCGCTGGCCAAGGGCTTCGACTGGTGGGGCCTCGGCCTTATGGCCGTCTTCCTGATGAGTCTGCAGTTCGTGCTCGAGGAAGGGGCCAAGAACGACTGGTTCGCCGACGACCTGATCCTGCTGCTGGCGGTGGTGGTGGCCATCACCGGCCCGGCCTTCGTCTGGCGCTCGCTGAGCTACCGCAATCCGATCGTCGAACTGCGCGCCTTCGCCAACCGCAACTTCACGGTGGGCGTGGTGATGACCTTCACCGTCGGGGCGGCCCTGTTCGGCGGCACCTTCCTGCTGCCGTTGTTCCTGTCGCGGGTGCGTGAGTACTCCGCCGCCGAGGTGGGCACGACCATGGTCGTCTCGGGCCTGGCCATGTTCGCGGCAGGCCCCTTCGCCGGCCGGCTGGTGCGCAAGGTCGACGCGCGCATCCTGATGTTCGGCGGCTTCATGATGTGCGCCTGGGGCATGTGGGACGCCCATGCGGTCACGACAGAGTGGGGCTTCTGGGAGTTCGCCGGGGTGCAGGCCCTGCGCGGGGTCGGCGTCATGATGGCCATGATCGCCTCGCAGCAGGTGACCATGGCGACCCTGCCGCCGCATATGGTCAAGAACGCCTCGGGACTGGTGAACCTGTCCCGCAATGTCGGCGGGGCCGTCGGCCTGGCCTTGCTGAACACCTCGCTGACGCGGAACACGGCGATGCACATGAGCGAGCTGACCGAAGCCATTCCGAACACCGACCAGGGCATGCTGGGCATGCTGGCCGGCATGCAGGAGCGGTTCGCCGGCTCGCTGGACCCGGCCGGGGCGGCGATGAAGGCGGTGTATGGAATGCTGCAGCGACAGGCGACGACGCTAGCCTTCGGCGACGCCTTCGCCATGCTGGCCGTGGCCTGCGCCTTCGCGGCCTTCGTCACCCTGCTGTCGAAGCCTGTGAAGGCGGCCGCACCTCCGGCGGACGTGCACTGATGGCCCGGGCTCGCGGACAGGTCGACGAGACCAAGACCGAGGCCATCCTCGACGCCGCCATGGCCCTGTTCCAGGAGAAGGGCGCGCTGGCGTCGATGGAGGCCATCGCGCGCCGGGCCGGGGTGTCGCGCCAGACCCTGTACAACCGCTTTCCGTCCAAGCTGGAGATCGGCAAGGCGCTGGCGGCGCGTCGCTCGGACGCCGTCACAGGGCCGCTGCGCAGCGGCGGCGAGCCCGAGGCGGTGCTGACCGCGATGGGGGCCGCCCTGCTGGAGAAGATCTGCGCCGCCGACGCCGCCGGATCGATGCGCGGGGTGGCGTTGATGTCGCCCGAGGTGCCGGAACTGGCGGCGGCCATCTACGACGCGGGACCGGGCGAGGGACTGCGCCGGCTGTCCGAATGGCTGGCCGAGCAGAACCGCGCCGGGCGGCTGGCGGTGCCGGACACGCGCGCCGCCGCCGAGATGTTCACAGGCATGGTGCTGGGCCACGGCCATCTGCGCAGCATACTGGGGATGCCGCACCCGCCGTTCGATCGCGAGGCGAGGGCGCGCGAGGCGGCGCGACGGTTCATCCGCGCCTTCGCCCCCTGACGGTTGGCCCGCGGCGGCAATCGGCCTAGACCCGGGCGGCAGTTTCCGGAGTCCGCCCATGCTTATGCACCTGTCCTCCTGGCCCGAGATCGACGCGCGCCTGAAGAGCACGAAGACCGTCGTGGTGCCGATCGGCTCGAACGAGCAGCATGGCCCGACCGGCCTGCTGGGCACTGACTGGCTGTGCCCCGAGATCATCGCCCATGCGGCCGAGAAGTCGGACGAGTCCCTGGTCGTGGCCCCGACCTTCAACATCGGCATGGCCCAGCATCACCTCGCCTTCGCCGGCACCATCAGCCTGAGGCCGTCGACCTTCATGGCGGCGATCAGCGACTGGGTGTCGTCCCTGACCCGGCACGGCTTCGAGCGGATCTATTTCCTCAACGGCCACGGCGGCAACGTCGCCACCATCGAGGCGACCTTCGCCGAAATCTACGCCGAGTGGAGCTTCCTCGAGGAGCGGACGCCCTTCGCCCTCAAGCTGAGGAACTGGTGGGACCTGCCGGGGGTGACCCCGCTGTGCAACCGCCTGTTCCCGACCGGCCACGGCATGCACGCCACGCCCTCCGAAATCGCGGTGACCCAGGCGGCCTATCCCGAGCGCATCAAGACGGCCGAGATGAGCCCGAAGATCGCCCCGGTCGGCCCGATCCGCGACGCCCTGGACTATCGCGCCCGCTTCCCTGACGGCCGCATCGGGTCCAACCCGCTGCAGGCCAGTCCGGAGAAGGGGCGGGAGATCATCGACGCCGCCGTGCCCGCCTTGCTGAAGGACGTGACCGACTTCTCGGCCGAGGTCTTGCCGTAGGCCGCGGCGGGGCGCACGGTCGCGGCATGAGCCACGCCCGCCACGCCGCCCGCACCGCCCGCGTCAGTCGCGAGCTGCTCGAGGCGTCGGGATCGGTGATCGCCCGCCGGCTGGAGATCGTCGCCGAGGGCGTGCGCGATCCGCTGAAGGCGGATCTGCGCGAACTGACCCTGATGGGATCGGAGAAGGTCGAGGCGCTGGCCGCGTCGGCGGCGGCCGGCCTGTCGGGGGCCGCAGCCATGGCGACGCAGGGCGCGGCCGTCGCGGTGCGCGAGACCGCGGCCGCGCAGGAAGCGCTCGGCGAGGTGCTGGGCGCCTCCACGCCCGCCGAGGCGATCGGCGCCCAGGGCCAATGGGCCCTGAATGCATGGAACCGGTCCCTGCGCGACAGCTGGGCCCTGGGCGCGGCCATGCTCAAGCTGCAGGCCGACGCCCTCGCGCCGATCCACGCCGCCGCCACGGCCAATGCGAGGCGGCTGAAGCGCTAGCCGGTCACCGGAACGGCGGTTCGTCGAAGGCGCGGAGCTTGCGGGAGTGCAGGCGTTCGCCCTCGGCGCGGAGCAGGTCCACGGCTTGGATGCCGATCTGGAGGTGTTCGGAGATCGATCCCTCGTAGAAGCGGTGGGCCTGGCCCGGCAGCTTGATCTCGCCGTGCAGGGGGCGGTCGGAGACGCACAGCAGGGTGCCGTAGGGGACGCGGAAGCGGTAGCCCTGGGCGGCGATGGTGGCGCTCTCCATGTCGATGGCGACGGCGCGGCTCTGGTTGAAGCGCTGCGCCGAGCTGGCGTAGCGGAGCTCCCAGTTGCGGTCGTCGGTGGTGACCACCGTGCCGGTGCGCAGGCGACGCTTGATCTGTTCGCCGGGCATGCCCGAGACCTGTTTGGCGGCGTCGTAGAGGGCGCGCTGAACCTCGGCGATCGAGGGGATCGGAATGTCCGGCGGCAGGACGGCGTCCAGCACATGGTCGTCGCGCAGATAGGCGTGGGCGAGGACGTAGTCGCCGATCACCTGGCTGTCGCGCAGGCCGCCGCAGTGGCCGATCATCATCCAGGCGTGGGGGCGGGTCACCGCCAGGTGGTCGCAGATGGTCTTGGCGTTGGAGGGGCCGACGCCGATGTTGACCATGGTGATGCCGTTCCAGCCCGGCGCGGTCAGGTGATAGGCCGGCATCTGGTGCTTCTTCCACGCCGCCTCCATCACCGCCTCTTCCGGATTGGGAGTGTCGCGGGTGATCTCGATGCCGCCGGCGCAGACGAGGCGGTCGTAGGGGGTCGAGGGGTCGGCCAGCTGGGCGCAGGCCCAGCGCACGAACTCGTCGACGTAGCGGTTGTAGTTGGTGAACAGGATGTAGGACTGGACGTCCTCGACCGGCGTGCCGGTGTAGTGGCGCAGGCGGGCCAGCGAGAAGTCGGTGCGCAGGCCGTCGAACTGGGCCAGCGGGAAGTCCTCGCCGAGGTCGAACAGGCCGTCGGAGATCTCGTCGCCGATATGGGCCAGGTCGGTGGTCGGGAAGTGGCGGGCGACGGCGGCCGTCTGGCTGCGATCCAGCACCACGTCGGAGCCGTCCATCACATAGGGGAAGGGGATTTCCTGGTCCGAGGGCCGCACCTCGAAGGTGGCGCCGTAGTCCTCCTCAAGCAGCGCCAGCTGCTCGGTCAGATAGGGGCGGAACAGTTCGGGCCGGGTGATGGTGGTGGCGTAGACGCCGGGCCGGGACAGGCGGGCGTAGGCGCGGCTGGCCAGATTGGCGGGGCGGTCGCCGAACCAGCTGACGCGCAGCTGCGGATAGGCGAACAGGCCGCGGGCGCGGGCCTCGGGGTCGGGCTTCTCGCCCGTGGCGAGGAAGGTCCGCACTGCGTCGCGGAGGTTGGCGACGGCGTCGTTGTAGAGGGCTTCGAGGCGGTCCAGCGCCGCCGGGCCGCTGAGGGCCCTGTCATTCGTGTCTGTCATGACTCCAGATAGCGGAGAAAGGCGACATTGGCGAGACAGACCCTAGCGGGCCGAGGAGATCAGGGCGCCGCAGTTGGCGTCCTCGGCCAGGCCGGGGTCGACGAAGGGCAGCAGGGCGGCCAGCGGGCTGACCAGGGCGCCCAGGGCCGCGGCCAGTCCGCCCTGGGCGGCGACCGAGCCGGCGTCGATGCCGACGCTGGGCCGGGTCAGGGGCCCCTGCACGGTGATCGGCGACCACAGGCGGACCAGCCGCGCCTCCTTGGTCTCGCCGTCGATGCGAAGGTTCATGGTCTCGGTGTCGAGATCGATGGTCCCCGCGCCCCGGGCCAGGACAGGCGAGGTGTCGATGACGAAGGTGCGGGCCGTGGCGGTCCCGCCGCTGACGTCGAAACTGGCCACGGCGCAGCGGATCTCGGCAGTGGAGTTGTCGTCCATCTTCAGCAGGCCGGCGAGGACGTTGATGCCCAGCAGTTCGGCGAAGGCCTCGCGCATGCGGCCCTGCGGCACGACGAGGCTGATCGTGCCCTTCGAATTGGCGGCGAAGTCGTGCACCGAGGCGCCCGGACCTTCCAGCCGGGCGCGGCCGAGGGCGCGGCCGGTCACCGTCGGCTGGCCGCCGCGGGCGGGGATGATCGACTCCAGCGGATAGTTGCGCAGGCGGAAGTCGACGGCGCTGTAGGGCCGGTCGCGCGTGGCGTTGATCTTCGCCGTGCCGCGCAGCTCGCCGTGGTTGAAGGCGAAGGCCACCGGATCGAGATCGAGGACGCCCCCCTTCAGGTCGGCGCCGATATCGACCTGGCGGACGTCGAGGTCGTTGCGCTTCACCCGCGCCGCCTTGTAGCGCAGGGTCCCGTCCATAACCCGCAGGCGCTCGACGTTCAGCGGGGCGTCGGGCAGCAGGCGGCCGGGCCGGCCGGAGCTGGCCACGGTGTCGCCGGACGGGGTGACGCGCGGCCGGGCCCCGAGCACGGCCATCAGGTCGTCGATGTCGAGCAGGCGCGAGTTCAGGTCGGCGTCGACCCGACGGCGGTCCCCCACCTTGTCCACCACCACCTCGCCTGACAGGTCGGACGAGCCGACCGTGCCGCTGACGTCGGCGAAGGTGAATCTGGCGTCGTCGCGGGTCAGTTTGCCGGCCAGGCGGTACGGCGGGGTGTTGGGGGTGGTCACGCCTGTCAGCAGATAGATGTCGGCGAGGTCGCGGCCCTGCAGACGCAGGGTGGCGCTGAAGCGGCCCAGATCGAACGGCCGGGTGATCGAGCCGTCGGCGATCAGGCGCGTGCCGACGCCGGCGATCTCGCCATGGAAGCCGTAGGGCCGGTCGCGCCGGATGTTGATGAAGGGGCCGCCGCGCACCAGCACGGTCAGGGGCGTGCCGTTGATCGTGCCGCGGCCGTCGAGATGGAAGCCGGCCCGGCCGTTCGAACCCTCGCGGGCGTTGAGGGTGGCCTCGAGCCGGATGTTTCGGCGGCGCTCGTCGAGGGTAAGACGGCCATCCCGGATCAGCAGGCGGTTGATCGGCGGCAGCTTCAGGCCCTCGCCCGTATCGGGGGCGTCAGGGTTGCGGCGCCAGCTCTGGCGGCCGTCCTCGTCGGCGATCAGGACCGCCCGCGGACGGGTGACGGCGACCAGCGGCATCTCGACGTGGCCGGTCATGAGCGCCCGCAGGCGCACCGAGGCCTGCAGGTCCTCGACGCGCAGGGTGTCGCGCTCGCGCGCCCAGTCGGGGCCGCCGATGCGCATGTCGCGCACGTGCACAGAAGGCGTCCAGCTGAGCAGGCGCACGTCGAGGTCGCCGTTCAGCGCGATCTCGCGATCGTAACGCGCCGACGCCCAGCGCCCGATCGGGCCGCGCAGCATGTTCCAGTCGAACAGCAGCAGGAACAGGATCAGGGCCGCGACCAGCAGCAGGGTGACGCCGGCGGCGATCTTCTCGGGGGGGCCGGGACGGCGGACGGCGGCGTAGACGGGGTCGTTGGCCACGATCCAGTCGCGCAGCCCCCGCGCCCGCTCGCGCGCGGGGACCAGGGCACGGTCGCGCACCACTAGCCAGTTCCGATTGTCCTTCAGGCGGTTGGGCACGGCCGGACCTCCGTCGAGCGGAGACAACGCGCGACGCCTGCGAAGGCTCAGCCGGCGGCCGGCGGCAAGAAAAAGGGGCGCCCCGTCGCCGGGAGCGCCCCTCTTCGTTCAGCGCCGGTCGGTTAGCGGGCCGGCTGAAGGTGCTTATCGAGCCAGCCGAACACCTCGGTGTGCCACTGGCGGCTGTTGGCCGGCTTGAGCACCCAGTGGTTCTCGTCCGGGAAGACCACCAGACGGCTGTCGATGCCGCGGCGCTGCAGGGCGGTGAAGGTCGACAGGCTCTGGGCGGTGGGGATGCGGAAGTCCAGGTCGCCCTGGATGACCAGCATGGGATCCTGCCACTTCGACACGTGGTTGGCCGGGTTGAAGGCCTGGTAGCCGCGCGGGTTCTCCCACGGCGTGCCGCCGTACTCCCACTCGGTGAACCACAGCTCCTCGGTCGAATAGCCCATGCCGAAGGTGTCGAAGACCCCGTCGTGGTTGACCAGGCAGTCGAACTCGCCCGACCAGTTGCCGGCGATCCAGTTGATCATGTAGCCGCCGTAGGAGGCGCCGAGGGCGCAGGCGTTCTGCCCGTCTAGGAAGGGATAGGCCTGCTGGGCGTGGGCCCAGCCCTTCTGAAGGTCCTCCAGCGGGCGGTCGCCCCAGTGCTGGCTGATCGAGTCGGTGAAGGCCTGGCCGTAGCCGGTGGAGCCGTGGAAATCGATCATCACCACCGCATAGCCGGCGCCGGCGTAGGTCATCGGGTTCCAGCGGTAGGACCAGCTGTTGCCGAACGAGCCCTGCGGCCCGCCGTGGATCAGGAAGGCGACCGGATATTTGCGGCCCTCGACATAGTTGGCGGGCTTGATGACGTAGCCGTGGACGGTCTCGTTGTTCCAGCCGCGGAAGTTGAACTGCTCGGCCTCGCCGAAGGCCAGTTCGTCCAGCTGCGGGTTCACATTGGTTATGCGGCGCGGCATCTCGCGGCCGAGGAAGGTCTTCACGTACAGTTCGGTCGGGCGGGTCAGGCTGTCCTGGGCGATGACGAAGCCCGACGGGGTCTGCTGGAAGGCCGAGACGTGGCCCTCGCCGGTCACCGGGGTGACCACGCCGTTGCGGGTGTCGACGGCGAACAGCTTGGTCTGACCGACATCGCCCGCGGGGGTGTAGAGGGTGTTTCCGTCGGCCGACCACTGCAGGGTGTCGGCCGAGCGGTCCCAGTCGGCCGCGATCTGGCGCAGCTGGCCGGTCTGCATGTCGCGCAGGAAGATCGAGAACTTGTCGGCCTCGAAGCCCGGGCGGGCCATGGCCCGATAGGCCAGGGTGCGGCCGTCCGGGGAGAACACCGGGCCGGTGTCCCAGGCGTCGTTGTGGTCGGTCAGGTTGGTCAGGCGGCCGGGCTCGGCCACGGAGACCTGGTAGAGATCGAAATTGGTGCTCCACGGCTCGGACCTGCCGGCCTCGCGGGCCGAGAAGACCACGCCGTCGCCGTCAGGGGTGAAGGTGAACTCGCTCTCGTCGCCGAACGGCTTTGAGGGGGTGTCGCCGTCGAAGCCCTTGGTCACCCACACCGGCTCCCCCGAGCCGTCGGTGTTCAGGACGAACAGGTGGTTCTGGGTCCCGTCGTTCCAGGTGTCCCAGTGGCGCACGAACATGCGGTCGTAGACCATGCCGGTGGCCGGGTCGTCGGCCACGGCCTTGATGCGGTCGACGGTGCAGGCGAGGTCCTCGCAGCTGGGGAAAACCGCCAGCGACACGACCACCTTCGAGGCGTCGCGGCTGAGGCGGTAGGCGTTGACGTCGAGCGGCAGGTCGGTGACCTGGCGGGGCCCGGTCCCGTCGGCCTCGGCGCGCCAGACCTGGCTGGAGCCCGAGCGGCCCGAGA
>JAEZIH010000035.1 GCA_023416055.1 Pseudomonadota bacterium
TCCCGGCGGTCAACGCCGAGATCGACGGCACGGACATCATCTACAAGAACCACTACGACATCGGCATCGCCGTCGGCACCGACAAGGGACTGGTGGTGCCGGTGCTGCGCGACGCCGACCAGCTGACCCTGGCGGGCATCGAGAAGGGCATCGCGGCGCTGGGCAAGGCGGCGCGTGACGGCTCGCTGACCCTCGACCAGCTGCAGGGCGGCACCTTCACCATCACCAACGGCGGCACCTACGGCTCGCTGATGTCGACGCCGATCCTCAACTCGCCGCAGTCGGGCATCCTCGGCATGCACAACATCGTCCAGCGCCCGATGGCGGTGAACGGCGAGGTGAAGATCCGCCCGATGATGTACCTGGCCCTGAGCTACGATCACCGCATCGTCGACGGCAAGGAGGCGGTGACCTTCCTCGTGCGGGTCAAGGAACTGCTGGAAGACCCGGCGCGCGCGCTGCTGGACCTTTAAGGCCAGGCTCTGGTCCGCCCGGCGACGGCATGGCAGGCTGAGGCATGAGCCTGCGCGAGATCGCCCGCTTCAACGATGTGCACGAGGCCGAGCTGGCCTCGGCCTTTCTGAACGCGCACGGAATCGAGGCTTCGGTGATCGAGCGGTTCCACACCACCGTCGACCCCCTGATGCAGCGGGCGCTGGGCATCCGCGTCATGGCGCCGGCCTCGATGATCGACGAGGCGCACGACCTCCTTTCGCGAGCGCGGGCGGGCGAGTTCGCGTCTGACGAAGGCGATGACATCGCGCAGATGGACGGCGGCACCCGCGCTGCGGGCGCGCTCATGGCCGTGGCGGCATGGTCGACCGGAGGCTTCTGGGGCACCAGTTTGCCGCGACGGTTTCGGCCATTGGCCTGGCAAGGCATGCTGCTGTCTGCGATCGCCCTTCTGGCCCTTTGCCTCGTCGTCTTCCTCACCCTGAAGGTGATTTTGGACCCGCCGACGGGCTAGGCGCCCGCCGGCCTTCCTCCCAGAACCTCTTCCGTGTGTTCGCCCAGCGCCGGCGGCGGGAGGTCGTAACGGACGGGGGTCTTCGACAGGCGGATCGGCGAGGCGACGGTGCGGACCGGGGCGGACAGGTCGGGGCGGGATTGCTCGACCTCCAGCCCGCGATGCTTCGCTTGCGGCTCGGCGAAGACCTGGTCGATGGTGTTGACCGGACCGCAGGGCACCCCGGCCGCCTCCAGCGCCGCCATCAGGCCGTGCATGGTGTGGCCGGCGGTCAGGGCCGAAAGCCCGGCGGTCAGGACGGCGCGGTGCTCGATGCGCAGGGCGTTGGTCTGGAAGCGCGGGTCGGCGCCGAGTCCCGGCGCGCCCAGCGCCTGGGCCAGGGCCCGGAACTGGCCGTCGTTGCCTACGGCGATGACCACCATGCCGTCGCTGCACGGGAAGGGCTGGTAGGGGGCCAGGTTGGGGTGGGCGTTGCCCATCCGCGTCGGGGCCTTGCCGGAGACGAAGAAGTTGGCCGCCTGGTTGGCCAGCACGGCCGCCTGCACGTCGAACAGGGCGATGTCGATGTGCTGGCCCTCGCCCGTGGCCCGCGCGTGCAGCAGGGCGGCGAGGATGGCGTTGGAGGCGTAGAGGCCGGTGAACAGGTCGACCACGGCGACCCCGACCTTCATCGGCTCGCCCCCCGGCGCGCCGTCCGGCCGGCCGGTGATCGACATCAGCCCGCCCATGGCCTGGATCATGTAGTCATAGCCGGCCCGGTGCGCGTCCGGCCCGTCCTGGCCGAAGCCGGTGATCGAGCAGTAGACCAGCCGCGGATTCACCGCCGCCAGCGAGGCGTGGTCGAGGCCGTATTTCTTCAGCCCGCCGGTCTTGAAGTTCTCGACCACCACGTCGCAGGTCCGGGCCAGCTCACGCACGGCGTCGGCGCCTTTGGGCGAGGCGATGTCCAGCTCGACGGACTTCTTGCCGCGGTTGGCGCACAGGAAATAGGCCGCGTCGCCCTTTCCGCCGTCGGCCCTGGTCGTGAACGGCGGACCCCAGTGGCGCGTGTCGTCGCCGACGCCGGGGCGTTCGATCTTGATCACCTCGGCGCCGAGGTCGGCCAGCGTCTGCGTCGCCCACGGGCCGGCGAGGACGCGGCTGAGATCGAGGACGCGGACGCCGGAGAGGGGGCCTGACCGAGAGTCGAGGGTCGAGGGGCGAGGGGCGAGGGAATCCGGAGTTTCGGGCATGTGGCGAGACCTACAGCCCGGCTGCCTGACACGCAAAGCCGGTCATGCTTGCCTCGACCCTCGACCCTCAGCCCTCAGGTCACAGCCCCGGGTCCCACACCCCCGCATTGCGCATGCGGCACTCGCGCGCCTCCTCGGCGCGCCGGCCCATGGTGCGGGCGGTGGCCTTGATCTCGTCGGAGACGGTGGTGCGGAACACGCCCGGCACCACGGCGTGGCAGAAGGCGCAGGCGGCGAGGCGCAGCAGCTTGAAGCCGAATCGGCCGGAGGCGGCCATGTGCTCCAGATAGGTCTCCTCGACCTCGCGCGGATGGTCGATGAACAGGCGTTTCAGCGTGCGGCTCATGTCCGTCCCTAATCTGAAGCGGGCGCTCCCCCTACCCGCCGTCGCCATTCTGGCCTAAACCGCAGGCCAGAACAGGGGGCGGATGGTAACCCATGCGCGCCCCCGCCTGAACCCCGTGAAAGACGCCCCAGGAAAGACGCCCATGGCCGACGGCTCCGCTACTCCCGCCAAGACCTTCCGCTGGGACGACCCGCTGGATCTGGACGGGCGGCTGACCGACGACGAGCGGATGATCCAGGAGGCGGCGCGCGGCTAT
>JAEZIH010000050.1 GCA_023416055.1 Pseudomonadota bacterium
ATCAACGTCTGCGGCGGCGCCATCGCCATGGGCCACCCGCTGGGCGCCACCGGCGCCATGATCACCGGCGTGGTGCTGGACGAGCTGGAGCGCTCGGACAAGGAAACCGCCCTGATCACCCTGTGCATCGGCGGCGGCATGGGCACCGCCACCGTCATCGAACGCGTCTGATCCCGGAGTAGAGCGACATGGAAAACTTCAAGATCGACGTCGATGCCGACGGCATCGCCCTGATCACCTTCGACGTCCCCGGACGGTCGATGAACACCCTGACCTCGCAGGTCATGGCCGAGATCCCCGAATGGGTCGAACGCATCAAGACCGACGACGCCATCAAGGGCGCGGTGCTCACGTCGGGCAAGACCTCCGGGTTCTGCGCCGGCGCTGACCTCGGCGACATGGCGTCGGGCATGCTCGGCGGGGCCGACCTGCAGGCCGCCTACGACGCCGGCTGGCGTCTGAACGGCGCCCTGCGCGCGCTCGAAACCTGCGGCAAGCCGGTGGCGGCCGCGATCAACGGCCTGGCCCTCGGCGGCGGCCTCGAGCTGACCCTCGCCTGCCACTACCGCGTGGTCGGCGACAGCCCGAAGATCCAGCTGGGCCTGCCCGAGATCAAGGTCGGACTCTTCCCCGGCGGCGGCGGCACCCAGCGCCTGACCCGCCTGGTCGGCGTGCAGGCCGCCATGATGGCGATGAGCGAGGGCAAGTCCTTCCGCCCGAACGATGCGAAGGGCGCGGGCATCGTCCATGAGGTCGTGCCGGTCGGCGGCGAGGTCGAGGCCGCCAAGGCCTGGGTCAAGGGCGGCGGCAAGGCTGTCCAGCCGTGGGACGACAAGTCCTTCAAACTACCCGGCGGCGGCCCCTACCACCCGGCGGGGGTGCAGAACTTCCTCGTCGGCAACGCCATGCTGCGCAAGCAATCGTACGGGAACTACCCGGCCGTGCTGAACCTGATGAAGGCGGTCTACGAAGGCGTGCAGGTGCCGATGGACGCCGCCCTTCGCATCGAGACCCGCTACTTCATCAAGACGCTGATGACGCCGCAGGCCCAGGGCATGATCCGTTCGCTGTTCCTGTCCAAGCAGGAACTGGACAAGGGCGCCGTCCGCCCCGCGGACGTGCCGAAGTCGGACCCGAAGAAGGTCACGGTCATCGGCGCCGGCATGATGGGCGCGGGCATCGCCTACGTTCAGGCCATGGCCGGCATCGAAACCGTCCTGATCGACCGCGACCAGGAAGCCGCCGACAAGGGCAAGGCCCATGTCGAGGAACTGCTGAAGAAGCGCCTTTCGCGCGGCCAGCTGACGCAGGAGAAATTCGACGCCCTGCTGGCCTCGGTCACCGCGACCACCGATTACGAGCTGATCAAGAGCTCGGACCTGGTCATCGAGGCGGTGTTCGAGAACCGGGAGATCAAGGCCGATGTGACGAAGCGGGCCGAGGCCCAGCTGGCGGGCGACGCCGTGTTCGGCTCGAACACCTCGACCCTGCCGATCACCGGCCTGGCGGAAGCCTCGGTGCGCCCGGAGAACTTCATCGGCATCCACTTCTTCTCGCCGGTCGACAAGATGATGCTGGTCGAGATCATCATGGGCGAGAAGACCGGCCAGGAGGCTCTGGCCAAGGCCCTCGACTACGTGATGAAGATCCGCAAGACGCCGATCGTGGTCAACGACAGCCGCGGCTTCTACACCTCGCGCTGCTTCGGCACCTATGTCGCCGAGGGCATGGCCATGCTCGAGGAGGGCTATGCGCCGGCCCTGATCGACAACATCGGCCGCATGACCGGCATGCCCCGCGGCCCGCTGGAGATGCACGACGACGTGGCGCTGGACCTCTCGGTCAAGATCGCCAGGCAGACCGCCGAGGACCTGGGCGACAAGTACCAGCCTCTCCCAGGGTCGGAGATCGTCCGGAAGATGGTCGAGGAGCTGGGTCGCTACGGCCGAAAGAACGGCAAGGGCTTCTACGACTACGACAGCAAGCCGAAGAAGCTCTGGTCCGGCCTGTCGGAGCTGGCGCCGGTGAAGATCGCCGAGTCCACGCCCGAGCTGGTCGAGGACCAGAAGCGCCGCCTGCTCTACCGGCAGGCGGTCGAGGTGGCCCGCTGCTGGGAAGAGGGCGTCATCGACGACCCGCGCGAGGCGGACGTCGGCGCCATCCTGGCCTGGGGCTTCGCGCCCTGGACCGGCGGCCCGATCACCATGATCGACCAGATCGGCCTCAAGGCCTTCGTCGAGCAGGCCGACGCCTACGCCGCCAAGTACGGCGACCGCTTCTCGCCGCCGCAGCTGCTGCGCGACATGGCGGCCAAGGGCGAGACCTTCTACGGCAGGTTCGCCGGCCAGAAGGCGGCCGCCTGACGCCGGCGGCGACGGGTTAGAGGTTCACCACCTCGAACCCGTCCTCGGCCTGCAACCGCTCGGCGAGGACCGCGCGGTGACAGCCGGCGTGGTCGGCCTCGAAGCACAGCAGCGCCGTCGGTCGATCCTTCGCGATCTCCCGCAGCCGCTCAAAGGCCAGCTGCGACGGCGGCTCCTGCATGTGCTCGGCGAAGATGGCCCGCATCTCGCCGATGCGCCCGGCCCGCGCCGCGTCGCGCCCGGCCTTGGGCGTGCCCAGATCGCGCAGGTGCACGTACTCGATCCCGGCCTCCGCCAGGCTCGACCCCAGCACCGTCTTCGAAAAGCCCGCTCGCCGCGACGCCGCCACGGCCCGCACGTCGGCCAGCACCTTGACCCCGGCCGCCTTCAGGCGATCGATCACCGCCGCCTGCGGTTCGCCCTCGTAGCCGATCGTGAACAGCTTCATTCTGGACCCATTCCGGGAACCGCGCCCGCCTCTACGGCTGTGTCGACGCAGCTCTGCCGTTCAGCGTCGAACTGGTGGGAATGTTCCGCCCGCAGGGCCGCCAGACCTCGCTTCAGTCCATCTATGGTGGCGTCATCATCGTCCGGCGAGCCGGCCTCGATCGCCTTCAGGGTCCACCAATCACGGATGAACCATGTCGGGCCGGCGACGTGCTCGCTCTCGGCGGCGACCTCCTCGATGAACAGCTCCATGTGCGCCCGGCACCTTTGGGCCTGCTCGAGGGTCGGCGCATCCGCGGTCAGCAGAAGAAGCATCGAAAGGATCATCGGCGGCTCCCTGTTCGCCGGACCTTGACGCAGCGTCCGGTATATTGCGAGTCCGAAGCCCGCCAGCTCAGGAACCGTCAGATGCGCCGCACCCTGCTTCTCGCCCTTCTTCTCGCCGGGGCGGCCACCACCGCCCAGGCCCAGGACCTGCTGATCCGCGGCGGAAAGATCTACACCGGCGTCGACGCCGCCCCGCCGGCCGAGGCCCTCCTGGTGCGCGACGGCCGGATCGCCTGGGTCGGCTCCGAGCGTGACCAGCCGACGGTCCCGTCGACGGTCCCGACGATCGATCTCGACGGCGCGACCCTGTTCCCGGGTTTCACTGACGGCCACGCTCACCTGGACGGCATTGGCTGGCGGGAGATGACGCTGAACCTCGAGGGCTCCGCCTCGGTCGCCGAGGCCATGGCCCGCCTGACCGCCTGGGCTGAGGACCATCCCGAGGGGCCCATCGTCGGGCGCGGCTGGATCGAGACCCACTGGCCGGAGGGCCGCTTCCTGACCGCCGCCGATCTTGACGCCGCCGCGCCGGGCCGGGTCGTGCTGCTGGGCCGCGCCGACGGCCACGCCGTGGTCGCCTCCTCCGCCGCCCTCGCCGCCGCGGGGATCGACGGCTCGACCGAGGCGCCGTCGGGCGGCGAGATCCTCAAGGACGAGGCCGGCCGGCCGACCGGCCTGCTGGTAGACGCCGCCGAACAGTTGGTCGCCGGCCTGATGCCCCAAGCCGATCCCGCGGCCCTGCGCGAGGCCTACCGCGCCGGCTTCCGCGTCGAGGCCGAATACGGCTGGACCGGCGTCCATTTCATGAGCGCCCCGTGGAGCGACATCCCCCTGCTGGAGCAGATGGCCGAGGCCGGCGAGGCGTCCCTGCGGGTCTACAACAGCATCACCCCCGACGGCGCCGAGGCCCTGTTCGCCTCGGGCCCGCGCAGCGTCGCCGACGGCCGGATCGTCACCCGGGCGGTCAAGTACTACGCCGACGGCGCCCTCGGCTCGCGCGGCGCGGCCCTGTTCGAGCCCTACGCTGATCGGCCCGACACCACCGGCCTGATGCAGATCGGCGAGCAGGAGATCGTGCCGCTGTACCAGCAGGCCCTGCGCGCCGGCATCCAGATCGCCACCCACGCCATCGGCGACCGCGGCAACGCCTCGGTGATGGAGTGGTACCAAGAGGCCATGGCCGGCGTGGGACCGGACGAACGGCCCAACGGCGACGATGTGCGCTGGCGCATCGAGCACGCCCAGATCCTGCGGCCGTCCGATTACCACTGGTTCGTCGACCTGCCGATCATCGCCTCGATGCAGCCCAGCCACGCCATCGGCGACCTGCATTTCGCCCCCGCCCGCCTCGGCGACGCGCGGCTGGACGGCGCCTACGCCTGGCACAGTCTTGTGGACCGCGGCGTCATCGTCGTCGGCGGTTCGGACGCACCGGTCGAGCGCGGCGCGCCGCTGATCGAATTCTACGCCGCCGTCGCCCGCGCCGACCTGCAGGGCTTCCAGGGGCCCGACTGGCGTCCTCAGGAAGCGGTCGACCGCCAGACCGCGTTGAAGATGTTCACCCTCTGGCCGGCCTGGGCCAGCTTCCGCGAGGACGAGCTGGGCACCATCGAGGTCGGCAAGCGCGCCGACCTGACCGCCTTCGACGTCGACCTGATGACCGCGCCCGCGGCGGACATCCCCAAGGGGCGCGCCGTGCTCACTGTCGTCGACGGCGAGGTCGTCTACCGGGCCCCGTAGAAAAGGACCCCGCCGGCTCTCGCCGACGGGGTCCATCCTGCCTGCTTGGGGGCGCCTCTGGGGGAGGTCTTGTGCAGGCGGATCAGAAGGTCTTGCGCACCCGGACCTGGAAGAAGGTCCGCGGATCGATGTAGCGGTGCTCGACATAGGCGATCGGTCGGGCGGGGGTCCGGTCGGCGTAGACCGTGCGCTCGACGTTGAAGTCGTCCCAGATGTTGATCTGGGCGCGGATGGCCAGGGTCTCGGTCGGCTTGTACTCGGCCCAGGCCTCGAAATAGTCGTGGCCGCGCCAGCCCGAGGTCTGGTCCGGGTCATAGCTCCACTGGCCGGTCAGCAGCGGGATGTAGGCCACGCCGTACTGCAGCCTCCAGCTGGTGATGTCCTGCTCCCACGAAACCACGGCCTGGCTGGCGCGCGAGTTCGAGAGCGGGCGGATTTCGCCGGTGGTGGGGTCGGTGACCTCGGTGTGGTTCCAGGTGTTGCGGAAGCGGAACATGCCGCCGGCGACGCCCAGTTTGTCCGTCGGGATGGCGACGGTCAGGTTCAGCTGGTCGAGAGTGGCGTCGCCGATGTTGCCGACGGCCGACAGGCCGTGATCCAGCGGAATGACGTCCAGCGCGTCGGTGATCTCGTCGTGGCGCAGGCCGACGCTGACGATCCCGTCGCCCCAGAAGCGCCGTTCGTAGATCAGCTCGCTGATCCAGCGCTGTTCGGGCTCGAGGTCGACGTTGCCCCCGAAGACGTTCTCGTCCTCCAGGTCGGCGGAGGCGGCGAAGTCACCGAAGTCCAGCTGGCCGACCTCACGCTCGAAGCGCAGCCGCACCTGGTTGTTGGCCATCGGCGTCCAGGTCGCCAGGAACCTCGGCTTGGCGAAGAAGAAGCTCTTCTCCTGCTCGGCGTCGCCGGACTGGCTGATGGTCGAGCTCTCCAGACGCAGACCGCCCTCCAGGGTCAGGTCCGAGCGCACCCGCCAGGTCGCCTTGCCGAACAACTCGCCACGGGTCTCCTCCACCTTGACCGAGGCCGAGGGCAGGGCGACCGGCGTCCCGCCGACGGTGAAGGCCTGGTCGACCTCCAGCATGTTGTAGGCCACCTCGCCGCCGGTCTCGAAGGTCAGCTCGGGCGTCTGCTCGAAGCGGATCAGGCCGCGCAGGATCGACTCGGACGCGTCGCCCTGGCTGAGGAAGATCTGCTCCGGGCTGTCGACGCCGCCAAGGCGCGTGCGTGAGGTCGAGGTGGATTCGAACCCGTCCCATTCGTGGATCAGCCGGGTTTCCAGCTTGAGGCGGTTGCTCAGGGTGCGGGTGTAGACCACGCCGAACTCGCCGCCGTCGCCGTCGTTGTCATAGAGGCTCTCGCGGCGGACGTCGGCGGCCGTCTGCAGGTTGATGCTGTGGTAGTCGTTGACGCCGTAGCGGGCGGTCAGGTCGATCTTGCCGCCGAACATCGGGGCCGCATAGTTGCCGCGCACGGACTGGCCGCCCCCCCACGAGTCGTTGAAGTAGTCTTCCTCGCGGATGATGTTTCCGTTGGCGTCGGTGCGGACGACCGGACCGGCGCCGTTGGCGTCGCTCATCGATGCGCCGTCGCTGACGGTCACGCCCCAGTTCCGGTCGCCTTCGCGGGCGGTGAACTGGTACGAGAAGGCCCCCATGTCGTGGCCGCCTTCGAAGAAGAAGCCGGAGGCGGTGACGATCGACTGGCGGGTGTTCTCCGTCTTCAGGATCACGTTCACGACGACCGAGTAGCCCTGCATGTCGATGCCGGGGGCGCCGCCGCGGATCAGTTCGATGCGCTCGACCTGGGTGGCCGGGGTGCGCGACAGGACGTTCGAGCCGGTGTCGTTCTTGGACGCGGGGCGGGCGTTGTTGATCAGGATGTTGCCGACCGCACCTTCAAAGCCGCGGCTGCCCGAGCCGTCGTTGACCGAGAAGCCCGGCACGCGGTTGACCATGTCGAGAGCGGTGTTGGGCCGCTGGTCGGCGAAGAAGTCGGGGTTGAAGACCAGCACGCCCTGCTGGTTGGCGTCGATCTGGACGTCCTGGCCATTGACCGGAACGGGGGCCTGGGCGACCTGCGGTTCGGGCCCGTCCGACGAGGTCTGGGCGATGGCCGCGCCCCCTGTCATCAGGATGGCGGTGGTGGCCAGCAGAATGGTCTTCGTCATTGCAGGATTCCCCTCGTCGTGTGACGAAGGTGTGGCGTCCTGACGCGGCCGGCTCCAGTTACAAGACGGACAGGTGGATTAAAAAGCTGACAGCATTACAGGGTTGTCATGCTGGTGTTCTGATAAAGGCAGCTCTATTCCTGTGAATACTGTAGGGGACAGGTAATGATGAGGCTCTTGTTCACTCTGTTGGCCGCCCTGTCGCTGGTGTCCGCTGCAGGGCCTGCGTCCTCGCAGGAGCCCGAGGTGACTACAGTCGAGGAGGTCGTGGTCCTCGCCCGCCGCTCCGGCGCGCCGATGTGGACGGTGACCCGGGGAGACAGCACCCTGATCCTGGTCGGCGCCATCACCGGCATTCCGCGCGACCTGTCGTGGCGGCCGGACGATCTCGAGGCAGCGGCCGCCCGCTCACAGCAGATCCTCACGCCCCAGGAGGGCCGCGCCTCCTTCACCGACGTGCTGCGCGTGATCTGGCGCATCCGCTCCATAGCCCGCATGCCGCGCGGCCAGACCAGCGCCGACTATCTGACCCCGGAGTGGCAGACCCGGCTGGAGGCAGTCATGGCCGGTGAGCGCAACCCGGACTGGCGGCAGAAGAGCCTTCTCCTCCTCGGCTTCGACCTGATACAGGACAAGGCCGGCTATTCCGGCCGCCGCGGCGGCGACGACGCAGTCGATGTCATCCGGCGCGCGGCGCGACGGGCGCGGGTGCCGACCCGCCCGGTCGGCGTCGTCCGCGGGGATGAACTGGTCGACAGCCTGATTTCGGCGCCCCAGTCGACGCACGTTCCCTGCGTGGAGGCCGCCATCGCGGCCGCCGAGTTGGGACCTGACGCAGCGCGCCAGCGGGCCGAGGCGTGGCGCCGCCTGCGCGTGCCAGAGGTGGTCGCCTCGCCCATCGACCGCGCCCTCAGCCAGTGCTGGCCCTGGGGCGATCCGGAGATCGCTCCCCAGCTGCACCAGCAATGGGCCGCCGCCATCGAGACCGCCCTGATCTCGCCCGGCGTGACCCTGGGCGTGGCCCCGATCCGGCTGCTGGCCGAGCCGGGCGGCGTCCTCGACGGCCTGGAGGCGCGGGTTCTGGAGATCGTCGGCCCGGAGTGGCGGCTCGACCGGGAGATGGAACCTGCCGAGGCGCTTGCTGAGTAGCCTGCGCAGCGCCGCTAGGTCAGACCGCCGTTCCCCCCACCGTCAGGCCGCCCATCTTGAGGCTGGGCTGGCCGATGCCGACCGGCACGCCCTGGCCGGCCTTTCCGCAGACCCCCACGCCCGGATCGAAGGCGAAGTCGTCGCCGATCATCTCGATCCTGGTCAGCGCCGTGGCCCCGTCGCCGATCAGGGTGGCGCCGCGGACCGGGGCGGTGATCTTCCCGTCCTCGATCAGGTAGGCCTCCGTGCACTGGAAGACGAACTTGCCGTTGGTGATGTCCACCTGGCCGCCGCCGAAATTGGCGGCGTAGAGGCCGCGCTTGGTCGACGCGATCATGTCGGCCTGCGAATCGCGGCCGCCCTCCATGAAGGTATTGGTCATGCGCGGCATGGGCATATGGGCGAACGACTGGCGGCGGCCGTTGCCGGTGGCGCGGGCGCCCAGCTGACGCGCCGACAGCCGATCATGCATCAGCCCGACCATGATGCCGTCCTCGATCAGCACCGTGCGGCTGGTCGGCGTGCCCTCGTCGTCGACGGTCAGCGAGCCGCGCCGGCCGGCGATGGAGCCGTCGTCGACGACGGTGACGCCGGGCGCGGCGACGCGCTGGCCCATCTT
>JAEZIH010000055.1 GCA_023416055.1 Pseudomonadota bacterium
TGAGCCCGCGGCGACCGTTGACGCCGCGTGAATCCCCTGTATAAGGCCCGCTTCCGCGAAGGGCGCGTAACGCTCCTGGTCTGTTGACCGGAGCGTTTGTTGCGTCCGCACACGCGTATCTGGAGAGCTTCGTGGCCCGTATCGCTGGCGTCAACATCCCGACCAACAAGCGCGTCGAAATCGCGCTTCAGTACATCCATGGCATCGGCCCGGCCGCTGCGAAGGAAATCACCGAGAAGGTCGGCATCGAGCCGGCCCGTCGCGTGAACCAGCTGACCGACGCCGAGGTCCTGCAGATCCGCGAGACCATCGACAAGGATCACACCGTCGAGGGCGACCTGCGTCGCGAGACCTCGATGAACATCAAGCGCCTGATGGACCTGGCCTGCTACCGTGGCCTGCGTCACCGCAAGGGCCTGCCGGTCCGCGGTCAGCGCACGCACACGAACGCCCGCACCCGCAAGGGTCCGGCCAAGCCGATCGCCGGCAAGAAGAAGTAAGAGAAAGACCTGACCGATGGCCAAGGAACCGGGTCGCGTTAAGCGCCGCGAACGCAAGAACATCACGTCGGGCGTCGCCCACGTGAATGCGTCCTTCAACAACACCATGGTGACCATCACCGACGCGCAGGGGAACGCCATCTCCTGGTCGTCGGCCGGGCACATGGGCTTCAAGGGTTCGCGCAAGTCGACCCCGTACGCCGCCCAGATGGCCGCCGAGGACGCCGCCCGCAAGGCCGGCGAGCACGGCGTGAAGACGCTGGAAGTGAACGTCTCGGGTCCGGGTTCGGGCCGTGAATCGGCCCTGCGCGCCCTGCAGGCCGCCGGCATGACCATCACGACCATCCGCGACGTCACGCCGATGCCGCACAACGGCTGCCGTCCGCCCAAGCGCCGCCGCGTCTAAGCGTCGTCGTCGACTACCTTTCTGCGCCGGTCCCGCCTTTCCTGACGAGGCGAGGGGGATCGGCGAAACCCGTTTCGAGGGACACCCATGATCGAACGTAACTGGCAAGAGCTGATCCGTCCCGAGAAGCCGCAGATCGAGGCGAGCTCCGACCCCCAGCGCAAGGCGCGCCTGGTCGCTGAGCCCCTGGAACGCGGTTTCGGCGTGACGCTCGGCAACGCCCTTCGCCGCGTTCTCCTGTCGTCGCTGCAAGGCGCGGCGGTGACCGCCATCCAGATCGACGGCGTCGTCCACGAATTCTCCTCGCTGGAAGGCGTGCGGGAAGACGTCGTCGACATCGTCCTGAACATCAAGCAGCTGGCCCTGCGCATGCACGCCGAAGGGCCGAAGCGCATGACCCTGCGCGCCACCGGCCCCGGCCCGGTGACCGCGGGCCAGATCGACGTCCCGTCGGACATCGAGGTGCTGAACCCGGATCACGTGATCTGCACCCTCGACGACGGCGCCTCGGTGCGCATGGAGCTGACCGTCCAGAACGGCAAGGGCTACGTCGCTTCGGAGTTCAACCGTCCGGAAGACGCGCCGATCGGCCTGATCGCCGTCGACGCCCTGTACTCGCCGGTCAAGCGCGTCGCCTATCGCGTCGAGCCGACCCGTCAGGGCCAGTCGCTGGACTATGACAAGCTGATCCTCGAGGTCGAAACCAACGGCGCCGTCTCGCCGGTGGACGCCGTGGCCTACGCCTCGCGCATCCTTCAGGACCAGCTGCAGATCTTCATCACCTTCGACGAGCCCAAGAAGGCGGTCGAGGCCTCGGACGGCAAGCCTGACCTGCCGTTCAACCCGGCCCTGCTGAAGAAGGTCGACGAACTGGAGCTTTCGGTCCGCTCGGCCAACTGCCTGAAGAACGACAACATCGTCTACATCGGCGACCTGATCCAGAAGACCGAAGGCGAGATGCTCCGCACCCCGAACTTCGGCCGCAAGTCGCTGAACGAGATCAAGGAAGTGCTGGCGACCATGGGCCTCAGCCTCGGCATGGACGTGCCGAACTGGCCGCCGGAAAACATCGAAGACCTGGCCAAGAAGTTCGACGACCAGATCTAGTTTCAACCCTCCGCCCAAGGTCCCGAAAACCACAAGGGACCGCGGAGCGGTTAGAATAAGAGGCCCAGGTCCAGTCCGCTGGAAACCGGGTTGAGTAGGAGAGACCCCGATGCGCCACGGCGCCGCCTATCGCAAGCTCGGCCGTACGGTCAGCCACCGCCAGGCCATGTTCGCCAACATGGCCGCCTCGCTGATCAAGCACGAGCAGATCACCACGACTCTGCCCAAGGCGAAGGAACTGCGTCCCTTCGTCGAGAAGCTGGTCACGCTCGGCAAGAAGGGCGACCTGCACGCCCGTCGTCAGGCCATCAGCCAGGTCCGCGACGTGACCCAGGTCGGCAAGCTGTTCGACACGCTCGCGCCGCGCTACGCCGAGCGCAACGGCGGCTACATCCGCATCATGAAGGCGGGCTTCCGTCACGGCGATAACGCGCCGATGGCCGTCATTGAATTCGTTGACCGCGACGTGGACGCCAAGGGCCAGGATTCGGGCCCGGTCTACGCCGCTGAGGGCGACGACGAAGCCTGAGGCTTCGCTCGTCGGGGCGACAAGGGGCGGCCGGAGCGATCCGGCCGCCCTTTTGTTTGTTCCGCTGCAGGGGAGGTATCGATGTCCGACGCCGTTTCGATCGTCCGCTTCCGGCCCGAACACGCCACGGCCTGGGCGCGACTGAACGAGGCCTGGCTGGCCGAGGGCGGGTTCGCGGTCGAGGCCAAGGACCGAAAGGTCATCGACGACCCGCAGGGCGCCATCCTCGACCAGGGCGGCCGCATCTTCATCGCCGGGCGGGCAGGGGAGGTGGTCGGCTGCTGCGCCCTGATGGCCATGGAGGACGGCGGCTTCGAGGTGGCCAAGATGACCGTGTCGCCAGCCGCGCGCGGGCTGGGCCTGGGCCGTCAGCTGCTGGAGGCCTGCGAGGCCGCGGCCCGCGCGGCCGGCGCCCCGCGCCTGTACCTCGAGACCAACAGCTCGCTGAAGCCCGCACGCGCCCTGTACCGCAGCTTCGGCTTCGTCGACCTGCCGCCCCGGCCCAGCCCCTACGCGCGGGCCGATGTGTGGATGGAGAAGCGCCTCTAAGGCGCTATTCCTTCGACAGGTCCTGCCTGCGGAACCAGGCCAGGGCGCCGGCGAGGGGGAGCAGGGTCCACAGCCCCAGGCTGACCCACGACTTGATGATCGCGCCGGCTCCAGGGACCGTCCCGGGGTTCGCCGTCACGGCGGCGGCCAGGGTCTGCACGGCGGCGCCCGGGTTGATCAGCATGGCCAGCCAGGCGTCCGGGGCCACGCCCATGGAGCCCAGAATATTGGGCGAGAAGGACTGGGCCACGCCCACCACCAGGGGCACGAACAGCGCGGCCAGCAGCGAGCGGGTCACGGTCGCCGCCAGCAGGGAGATCATCGTGAACTGCAGCAGGCCCAGGCCCGACAGGCCGAATTGGAGCAGGAATTTTCCGATGGCCTCGCCGGTCGGCTGGAAGACGACGGCGCGCTCGAAGATGGCGGCCCGGATCAGGCTCTCGAACACCGCCGAGACCAGCATGAACAGCATGGCCAGTACGGACAGGCCCGCCACCACGGCCAGCTTGCCCAGCAGAAGGTTGGTCCGGCTGTTGCGGGCGCTGATCAGCCGCCAGGTCTCCCAGCGGTAGTCGCCGGCGTAGATGGTCGCCGCTCCGATCAGCACGAACAGCAGCACCACCGGATTGGCCACGTTCCCGGCCGCCTCGACCAGGGCCTGCGCCACGTCCAGCTCGCCGCCGGACTGCAGCATCTGCCGCAGGCCTTCGGGGGCCTTGGCGTCGCCCAGGAATTTGGCCTCGTTGGCCTTGAGCACGAACTGGGTGAAGACGCTGATCGCGAGGCCGACGATCGGCACGAACAGCAGGCTCCAGAACAGGGCGGTGCGGTTCTTCGACAGGCGGAACCCTTCCGCACGGATGGCGTCAACCAGCATGGATCGTCTCCGGCGTCTGAACGGCGCCCGTCTCGGTGAAGAAGATGGCCTCCAGATCGGTGCCGACCCAGCGCGCCTCGTGGATGTCGACGCCCGCTTCGACGAGGGCGCGGATCAGGGCGGGGCCCTCGTTGCGGGGCACGTCGGCGAGGACGGCGTCCCCCTCGGCGGCGCCCTTCGGCCCCAGCAGCTCGAGCACCCGGGCCGCAGGCGTGGCGCTCAGGCGCAGCCGCTCCCCGACCGAGGTCAGTTCGCTGACCTCGCCCTCGCGGACCAGCCGGCCCCTGTTGAGGATGGCGACGCGGTCGCAGACGCGCTGGACCTCCAGCAACTGGTGGCTGGCCAGCACCACGGTGACGCCGTCGTCGTCGGCCAGGCTGCGGATCAGGGCCCGCATCTCCTGGATGCCCGGCGGATCCATGCCGCTGGTCGGTTCGTCGAGAATCACGAGGTCGGGGCGGCTCATCAGCGAGGCCGCAACCCCCAGCCGCTGCAGCATGCCGACCGAGAAGCCCCGCACGCGGCGGTCCGCGGCCTCGCTCAGCCCGACGCGTTGCAGCCAGTGGGGAATGTCGGTCTGACCGGCGATGGCGTGTTCAAGGGCCAGCCAGCGCAGCACCTGCCGCGCGGTCATGTAGGGCGGGAAGCGCGGCGTCTCGATCATCGAGCCCATGCGGCGCATGTGGCCGACCTCGGTCACCGGCCCGCCCATGACGCTGGCGGACCCGTCGGTGGCGCGGATCAGGCCCAGCAGGATGCGGAACAGGGTGGACTTGCCGGCGCCGTTGGGCCCCAGCACGCCGTAAATCCCGCCCCGGGGGATCGACAGGTCCAGCCCGTCGAGGGCGCGCACGGTTCCGTAGGTCTTGGTCAGCCCACGGGTCTCGATAACAGCGGTCATGGGAGAAGGTTGACCGCGTGTCGGCTGACTGCGCAACCCGCCCCGGCATTAAGCTTCGGCAATGTGTGGTGCGGCTGATCCCTCTCCCGGCGGGAGAGGGTTTGAGCGCCCAAGAGCCCGCAAGGGCGATTGGCCGCGCGAAAGGGTGAGGGGCTATTGGTGCAGGACTTACGCCGACGGCAGCCCCTCACCCTTTCGCCTTTCCGATCGCTTCGCTCTCGGAGGCTCAAGCCCTCTCCCGCCGGGAGAGGGATCCCGAGCTGGGTTCAAGCCGCGATGCTGGCCCGGATATCGTCTGGCTCAAGGTACGGAAAGTCCGCCAGAATTTCCTCAGCCGAAGCGCCGCCGGCCAGCATGTCGAGAATGTCCTGCACGCGCATGCGGGTCCCTCGCAGGCAGGGCCGGCCGCCGCACTGCTGGGGATCGATGGTGACGCGGGACAGCAGATCGCTCATGCGGACAGTCTACACCATCGCGCTGCGCTCGCCCTACCGGAGCGCGGTCGGTGCAGACTCCGGCGTACGGTTCGGCTAGAACCCGCGGCCCGCAGGTTGAGCCGCCCATGTTCGCCCTCTCATCCCTCCGCCAGCAGCGGGCCGCGCTCGCCTTCATCTT
>JAEZIH010000065.1 GCA_023416055.1 Pseudomonadota bacterium
GGGTGATCGTGGTCGAGGCGGAGCTGCGTTCCGGCTCGCTGATCACCGCCCGGCTGGCCGCCGAGCAGGGCCGCGACGTCTTCGCCGTGCCGGGCTCGCCGCTGGACCCGCGCTCGAAGGGACCCAACGAACTGCTGCGCCAGGGGGCGATCCTGTGCGAGGGCCTGGAGGACGTGGAGCGCGCCTTCTCCACGCTGAGGACGCTGGCGGAGCCCGAGGCGGACGATCCCTTCGCCGACGCGCCGGACGAACTCGATACAGCCTTCATCGAGCGGGTGGCCGCACTTCTGTCGCCCACGCCGACCCCGCGCGATGAACTGGGCCGGGCGCTGGACGCCCCCATCGGCGCCGTCGCCGCGGCCCTGCTGGAGCTGAGCCTGGCGGGGCGGGCCAGCCTGCTGCCGGGAGGGCTGGTTTCAAGCTGAGCGAACCGCCGGATTCGCGGGCCGATTGACAGCGACGCCCGCGCCAACCACGTTCCGCCCCCTTTCGAGCCCGCTGCAAGGCCCCTCCCCCGCATGAACCTCGTCGTCGTCGAGAGCCCCGCAAAGGCCAAGACCATCAACAAATACCTGGGCCCGGACTTCCACGTCCTGGCGTCCTACGGCCATGTCCGCGACCTGCCGTCGAAAGACGGCTCGGTCGTGCCTGACGACGATTTCGCCATGTCGTGGGAGATCGATCCCAAGGCGTCGAAGCGGATTTCCGAGCTGGCCGAGGCGGCCAAGAAGGCCGACCGCGTCATCCTCGCCACCGACCCGGATCGCGAGGGCGAGGCGATCAGCTGGCACGTGCTGGACATCCTGACCAAGAAGAAGGCGCTGAAGGACAAGCCGGTCGAGCGGGTCACCTTCAACGCCATCACCAAGCCGGCGGTGCTGGAGGCGATGGCGGCGCCGCGGCAGCTGGATATGGAGCTGGTCGAGGCCTATCTGGCCCGCCGCGCCCTGGACTATCTGGTCGGCTTCACCCTGTCGCCGGTGCTGTGGCGCAAGCTGCCGGGCGCGCGTTCGGCGGGACGGGTGCAGTCGGTGGCGCTGCGCATCGTGGTCGACCGCGAGCTGGAGATCGAGGCCTTCCGCCCGCAGGAATACTGGTCGGTCGAAGCTGATCTCACGGCCGACAGTCCGCCCTTCACCACCCGCCTGGTCAAGCACGCGGGCAAGCGGGTGCAGCGGCTGGACATCGTCTCCGAGGCCATGGCCTCGGCGGCGCGCGGGGCGATCAACGCCGGCGACTTCACCATCCGCTCGATCGAGAAGAAGCCGGTCAAGCGCGCCCCGGCCCCGCCGTTCATGACATCCACCCTGCAGCAGGAGGCCAGCCGCAAGCTGGGCTTCACTGCCCAACGCACCATGCAGGCGGCGCAGAAGCTGTACGAGGGGGTCGACGACCAGGGCGGCCTGATCACCTATATGCGGACCGACGGCCTGTACGTCAGCCCGGAGGGGATCGCCCAAGCCCGCGAGGTGATCGGCGAGCGCTTCGGTCCGGCCTACGTCCCGGAGCAGCCGCGCTTCTACAAGTCGAAGGCCAAGAACGCCCAGGAGGCGCACGAGGCGATCCGGCCGACGAACATGGCGCGGACGCCCGAGAGCCTGCGGCTGGAGGGCGACCTGCAGCGCCTCTACGAACTGATCTGGAAGCGGACCATCGCCAGCCAGATGGAGTCGGCGCGGCTGGACCGAACCACGGTCGAGATCGAGACGCCGGACGGCCAGACCGGCCTGCGCGCCACCGGCCAGGTGGTGGCCTTCGACGGCTTCATGGCCGTCTATGAGGAAGGGCGTGACGACCGCCCGAAGGAAGGCGAGGACGAGGACGATTCGACCCGCCTGCCGGCGCTCAAGGAAGGAGCCAAGGCCAAGGTCGAGGCGGTGCGGACCGAGCAGCACTTCACCGAGCCGCCGCCGCGCTTCTCGGAAGCCACCCTGGTCAAGAAGCTGGAGGAGCTGGGCATCGGGCGGCCGTCCACCTACGCCTCGATCCTGACCACCCTGCGGGACCGCGGCTATGTGCGGATGGACAAGAACCGGTTCATCCCCGAGGACACCGGCCGGCTGGTGACGGCCTTCCTGGAGCAGTTCTTCGGCCAGTGGGTGGAGTACGATTTCACCGCCGACCTGGAGAGCCAGCTGGACGAGGTGTCCGCTGGCGATCTGGACTGGAAGAAGCTGCTGCGCGACTTCTGGGGCCAGCTGAAGCCGGCGACGGCCGAGGTCACCGCCATGCAGGGGGTGATCGACAAGCTGGACGAGGCCATCGGGCCCTTCCTGTTCCCGCCGAAGGCCGACGGCTCGGACCCGCGCCTGTGCCCGGTCTGCGCCACGGGACGCCTGCACCTGAAGGCCAGCTTCAAGATGAAGTCGACCTTCATCGGCTGCTCCAACTATCCCGAATGCAAATACACCCGCGGCTTCGGGGCGGGCGCCTCCGCCGAGGACGCGGGGACCGACCGCGAGCTGGGGACCGATCCGGAGACCGGCCAGCCGGTGCACCTGAAGATCGGCCGCTTCGGCCCCTATGTAGAGACCACGCCGCCTGGGGCCGAGAAGCCGAAGCGGTCGTCCCTGCCGAAGGGCTGGTCGCCGGCGTCGCTGACGCTGGAGCAGGCGCTGCGCCTGCTGGCCCTGCCGCGCGAGGTCGGGCTGCATCCGGAGGACGGCAAGCCGATCACCGCCGGCCTGGGCCGCTACGGCCCGTTCGTGCAGCACGCCGGCACCTACGCCAACGTCGCGGACATCGACGAGGTGTTCGAGGTCGGGCTGAACCGCGCCGTGGCCCTGCTGGCCGAGAAGCGCGCCGGCCGCGGCGGACACGGGGCGGCGACGGCGCCGCTGAAGGAGCTGGGGGGCCACCCGGACAACGGCGAGGCGGTTCAGGTCATGGCGGGCCGCTTCGGCCCCTATGTGAAGTGGGGCAAGATCAACGCCACCCTGCCGAAGGGCGTCGCGCCCGAAGAACTGACCATGGAAGCGGCCCTGCCGCTGCTGGCCGCCAAGGCCGCGGCCGGTCCCAAGGGAAAGAAGGCTCCGGCGAAGAAGGCTGCGGCGAAGAAGCCCGCCGCAAAGAAGACGGCGGCGAAGAAGGCCAAGGCCTAGGGTTTGAGCAGGCGGTCGCGCGCAGCATTGAGGCGCGCGGCAAGTCCCTCCGTGCCGCCTTGGTCGGGGTGGGCGCGGGCCATGAGGCGTTTCCACGCGGCGTTGACGTCCTGACGGCTGGCCCCTGCGGGCACGCCGAGGAGCGAGCGCGCCTCGGCCTCGGTCATCGCCTCGCTGCGGGGCGCGGGGGCGCGCTGGCGCGAGGCCACGGTCAGCCACAGACCGGCGCCGGCCAGTCCGGCCGCAGGGAGCCAGGCCCCGCGGGAGGCGGCCAGCACGGCGCCTGCGATCATCACGGCGCAGAACAGGGTGGCGGTGACGCGCCAGTGGCCCCTGCCCCGCCGCTCGGTCTGGCGGCCCAGCCGGACCAGGGCCCAGACGGCGATGGCCGCGAGGGCCAGCCAGATCAGGCCCACGGCGCCATCCCGCGGCTCACGCCGCCGCGTCGAGCGGAGCGTTCAGGGAGCCGCCGTCCAGACCCAGCGCCTGCATCAGGTTGCGCAACTCCTGCCGCGCGGCGACGTGGGCCAGGGAGACCGCCACGGGACGGACCTCGGCGGACAGGTCGGCGACGGTCAGGCCGAAGGGGAAGAGCTCGCGGTAGATGACCCGGTCGCGCAGGCCCGGTCCCATGCGGAAGCCGACCCGGCGGGCCAGCTTCTCCATCCGCTCCTCGAG
>JAEZIH010000069.1 GCA_023416055.1 Pseudomonadota bacterium
GTCTCCAGCCGCGCGCCGCTGGCGGCGCAGGGAAACGTCGTGTCTGCCGCAAATCGGCGTCCGCAGCCACGGCCGAAACGAAACGTGAGGCGGGCTTCAGACCTCGGGGGACAGGATCACGCCGGCCAGGGGCGGCAGGGCGCCGGGCTGTGGCGGGAGGTTGACCGACTCGACCACGCGCCAGCCGGCAGGCACGGACCATGCGGCTCGCTCATGCCCGAGGTTGAAGACGCACAACAGACGCCGGTCGCCCAGTCGTCGCTCGAAGGCCAGCAGCGCCTTCCAGTCGTCCACGATCGACATTGCGCCGTGCGTCAGCGCGGGGTGGCTGCGTCGGAAGGCGACCAGCCGCCGGGTCAGGTGCAACATCGACCCGGGATCCCCTTCCTGACGGTCGACGGCCAGGGGGATGTGCCGGGGGTCGAGCGGAAGCCACGGCTCGGCATTCGAGAAGCCTGCGCCGGGCGCGTCGGCGGCCCACGGAATCGGCGTCCGGGCGCCGTCGCGCCCCAGGGTCTCGGGCCAGTTGGCGATGGCCTCGGGATCGACCAGACGGTCGAAGGGCACCTCGGCTTGCGGGAGGCCCAGCTCCTCGCCCTGGTAGAGGATGGCGTTGCCGCGCAGGGTCAGAAGCAGCAGCATGGCCATCCGCGCCATGGCGCGAGGATCGCGGCCGGCGGCCCAGCGCGAGACCGCGCGCGGCGCGTCGTGGTTGGAGAAGGTCCAGGACGGCCAGCCCTGGCCGGCTCGTCCGTCCCACACCCCTGCGACGTCCCGGACCAGCTCGGAAGTCAGCTCCGGAGCGTAGAGAAAGTGGAAGCCGTAGCCGCTGTTCAGCCGGTCGTCGCCGGCCGTGAAGACCTGCATCTCGCGATCCGCGTCCTCCCCCGGCACCTCGGCCAGGGTGAACCGCCCTCCGCAGTCGTCGGTCAGCGCGCGTACGCGTCGCAGGAAGTCCACCAGATCGGGATGTGACTGGTTGTAGATCTTGTCCTGGAAGTCGAAGGGCCGTGTCCGCCGTCCGCCCCCGGCCCGCACCGGATTGTCGCGGAGCAGCGGGTCGTGCATGGCGAAGTTGATGGCGTCGAGCCGAAAGCCGTCCACGCCGCGATCGATCCAGAACCGCACGACGTCCAGCAGGGCCTCCTGGACCGCCGGGTTATGCAGGTTCAGCTGCGGCTGCTGGGGCAGGAAGTTGTGCATGTAGTACTGCCCGCGACGTGCATCCCAGGTCCATGCGGGACCGCCGAACACCGACTGCCAGTTGCTGGGCGGCGTGCCGTCGGGCCGGGCGTCGGCCCACACGTACCAGTCGGCGCGGGGCCCGACCTGCGACCGGCGGCTGTCTATGAACCACGGGTGCTTGTCCGAGGTATGGGCGAGGACCAGATCGGTGATGACCCGCAGGCCCAGCCTGTGCGCGCGATCGACCATGGCGTCGAAGTCGGCGAGGGTTCCGAAGACCGGATCGACGTCGCAGTAGTCTGCAATGTCGTAGCCGAAGTCGCGCATTGGCGAGGTGTAGAAGGGCGACACCCAGACAGCCTCCACCCCGAGCGAGGCGATGTGGTCCAGCCTGCGCGTGACGCCCCTGAGATCGCCCACGCCATCGTCGTTCGTATCGGCGAAGCTGCGGGGATAGACCTGATAGACGACCGCGCCCCGCCACCATTCGGCGCCGTCACCAGGGATGGGGGAAGTCATCGCGCGGCTCTCCGGGCTGGGACACCTGTTGAACATACCCCCGCGGTCGGGTCACCTCCGAGCGGCCGCCGGGAGACCTTTTCACGAGCCCGGACCCCGGAAACTTTTGGTTACGCTGCCGTCGAAACGGCTGGACGCCGGCCGCGGGATGATGAAACCGTTTCCGCCACGCGCCGCGCGCGGTTCGGACGCGCGGCAACCCGGGGAGAGAAATGACCGAGAACCAATCGCCGGCGGGCCGTGGGACCAGCCTGGCCTTCGCCTATGTGACCACCCTGTTCTTCGCCTGGGGCTTCGCCACTTCGCTGATCGACCCCCTGATCGCGGCGGTCCGCAAGGTGTTCGACCTCAGCACGGCCGAGGCCATGCTGACCGCCTCGGCCTGGTTCATCGCCTATGCGGTGGTCTCGGTGCCGGCGGCCGCCGTGCTCAGCAAGCTGGGCTACAGCCGCTCGATCATCTCGGCCCTGGCGGTGATGGTGCTGGGCTGCCTGATCGTGCCGGTGGCGACCATCATCGACTGGTATCCGGGCGTGCTGATCGCCCTGTTCGTCATCGCTTCGGGCGTGACCCTGCTGCAGGTGGCGGCCAATCCGCTCGTCGCGGCGCTGGGCTCGCGGAAGAGCTCGCACGCGCGGCTCAACTTCTCCCAGTTCTTCAATTCGCTGGGCACCACCGTCGGGCCCTACCTCGGTTCGACCGTGCTGCTGACCGGCGGCGTCTTCGCCACCGGCGCGGTGGTCACGGCGGCGACCCGCGGCGAGTCGCTGCGCAGCATCGACATCGCCTTCCTTGGGCTGGGCGCCTTCTTCGCGGTCGTCGCCTTCTTCATCTTCACGGCCCGCAAGAAGATCAACGCCGCCGCGGCGGGGGCCGAGGACGCGGGGGACGTCGCCTCGCCGCTGAAGGCCTTCACCTCGCGCTGGGCCCTGTTCGGCGCCCTGGCCATCTTCATCTATGTCGGCTCGGAAGTGACCATCGGGGGCCTGCTGACCAACTTCCTGGCCAGCCCGACCATCCTGAACATCCCCGAGCACGAAGCCGGCCGCATGGTCAGCCTGTACTGGGGCGGGGCCATGGTCGGCCGCTTCATCGGCGCCCTGCTGCTGACCCGCGTCCGCGCCGGCCTGCTGCTCACGGTGAACACCGCCATCGCCGCCCTGCTGT
>JAEZIH010000120.1 GCA_023416055.1 Pseudomonadota bacterium
GGCCGGGCATGGCGCGGACCGTCGCGGCGGACTAAAAGCCCCCCATGACCGAGACCCTCGTTTCGCCGGCGGAGACCGATGCGGCGGGCGCGCCGACCAAGCGCCTGTTCATCAAGACCTACGGCTGCCAGATGAACGTCTACGACAGCGAGCGCATGGCCGATGTGCTGCGCCCGCTGGGCTACGCCGCGACCGAGACGGTCGAGGAGGCGGACTTCGTCATCCTCAACACCTGCCACATCCGCGAGAAGGCGGCCGAGAAGGTCTATTCCGAGCTCGGCAAGCTGCGGCAGATGAAGGAGGCGAAGGACGGGGCGATGACCATCGCCGTGGCCGGCTGCGTCGCCCAGGCCGAGGGCGAGGAGATCATGAAGCGCCAGCCGGCGGTCGACCTGGTGGTCGGGCCGCAGGCCTATCACCAGCTGCCCGAGCTGCTGACCCGCACGGCGCGCGCGCGCGGCGAGCGCATCGGCGCCGACTTCGCCCCCGTCGACAAGTTCGACGCCCTGCCGAAGGCGCGAGGGGTGGATGGCGTCACCGCCTTCCTGACCGTGCAGGAGGGCTGCGACAAGTTCTGCACCTTCTGCGTGGTGCCCTACACCCGCGGCGCCGAGTGGTCTCGACCCGTCGAGGCGGTGCTGGCCGAGGCGAGGGAGCTGGCCGCGCGGGGCGTGCGCGAGGTCACCCTGCTGGGCCAGAACGTCAACGCCTATGACGGCGAAGGGCCGGACGGCGCGCCGTCCTCTCTGGCGCGGCTGGCGTTCGCCCTGGCCGGGATCCCGGGCATCGACCGCATCCGCTACACCACCAGCCAACCCAATGACTTCACCGACGAGCTGATCGCGGCCCACCGCGACCTGCCGCAGCTGATGCCCTATCTGCACCTGCCGGTGCAGTCGGGCTCGGACCGCATCCTGCGGCTGATGAACCGCAAGCATGGGCGGGCCAAGTATCTCGACCTGATCGGGCGCATCCGTGAGGCGCGGCCCGACATGGCGATGTCGGGCGACTTCATCGTCGGCTTCCCCGGCGAGACCGATCGCGACTTCGAGGACACGCTCGATCTGGTGCGTCAGGTGAACTACGCCTCGGCCTTCAGCTTCATGTATTCGCCGCGCCCCGGCACGCCGGCGGCGACCATGGCGGCGCAGGTGCCGGACGAGGCAGCGCGCCAGCGGCTGCACGCCCTGCAGGCCCTGCTGACCGAACAGCAGGTCGCCTTCAACGCCTCGCGCGCCGGGATGACCGTGCCGGTGCTGTTCGAGAAGAAGGGCCGGCACGGGACGCAGGCGATCGGCCGGTCGCCGTGGCTGCAGTCGGTTCACGTCGACGACGCGGATCATCTGATCGGCCAGATCGTTCCGGTGGAGATCGTGAGCGGCCAGCAGAACAGCCTGACGGGACGACTGATGCAGCAGAAGGCGGCCTGATGGCCCGGGAGAACGAGTTCCTCGCCCTCGACGACGCGGCCCTGCGCGCGGTCATCGGGCCCAACAGCCGGCACGTCGCCCTGATCGAGGACGCCTTCAAGGTGCTGGTCGAGGCGCCGGGCGGCGGCGTGACCATCAATGGTTCGCCGAAAGACCGGGCCCAGGCGCGGCGGGTCATCCAGACCCTGGCGGAGCGGGCCGAAACGGGGGCGACGATCACCGAGGCCGACGTGCGCACGGCGCTGGGCGCGGCGGCGGCGCGGCCGCGGGAAGGGCAGGGGACCGTGGCCCCCAACGCCGTGGCCCTGCCGGTCGGGCGGCGCGGGGCGATCGCCCCCAAGACAGCGGCCCAGGCCAACTATCTGGACATGCTGTCGCGCTGCGAGCTGACCTTCGGGGTCGGGCCGGCGGGTACGGGCAAGACCTTCCTCGCGGCCGCCTACGGCGCCTCGCTGCTGCGCCGCGGACAGGTCGACCGACTGGTCATCACCCGGCCGGCGGTGGAGGCCGGCGAGAAGCTGGGCTTCCTGCCCGGCGACCTGAACGAGAAGGTCGACCCCTATCTGGCGCCGATCTGGGAGGCGCTGAACGACATCCTCGGCGCCGACGACGTGCGCCGCCGGCGCGACAAGGGCGAGATCGAGGCGGCGCCGATCGCCTTCATGCGCGGCCGCACGCTGAGCCATGCCTTCATCATCGTCGACGAGGCGCAGAACACCTCGAGGCTGCAGATGAAGATGGTGCTGACCCGGCTGGGCGAGGGCGCGCGCATGGTGGTGACCGGCGACCCGTCGCAGATCGACCTGCTGAACCCGCGCGACTCCGGCCTGGGCCACGCCCTGCGCATCCTCAAGGGCGTCGAGGGGGTCGGCATCCAGACCTTCAAGGCCGAGGACGTGGTGCGCCACGCCATGGTCGAGCGCATCGTGCGCGCCTACGACGCCGACGCGGCGGCGCATCGCCCCAGGGCCGATCTGGAAGACCCTGACCGGTGATCGAGGTCGAGATCGAGGACGGCGCCTGGAGCGAAGCCCTGCCTGAGGCCGCGGCGGTGGTCGAGCGCGCCGCCACGGCGGCGCTGGGGGCCGTCGAGGGCGACGTGGTGGTGCTGCTGACCGACGACGCGGCGGTGCAGGACCTGAACGCCCGCTTCCGCGACAGGGACCGGCCAACGAACGTGCTGTCGTTTCGGGCGGCGGAGAGCGCGGCGCCGCATCTGGGCGATGTGGTGCTGGCCTACGGCGTCTGCGCCGCCGAGGCCCGGGCGCACGGCAAGACCCTGGCCGACCACCTGAGCCATCTGACCGTGCACGGCGTGCTGCATCTGCTGGGCCGCGACCACGAGGACGAGGCCGAGGCGGAGGAGATGGAGGGCGAGGAGCGGAGCATCCTTGCCAGTCTGGGCGTCGCCGACCCATACAGGGTCGATGCTGACGCTTGACCCCGCCCGCGGCCGTGACCGCCTGATCCTGCGCTTCGGCCGCATCGCCCTAGCGCTGGCGGCGGGGGCCGGCGCGGCGCTGGCCCATCCGCCGTTCGGCTTCCTGGCGGGCCTGCTGGGCTACCCCCTGCTGATGCTGCTGGCCGAGCGGTCCGCGACGGGGCGCGGCGCCTTCTGGATGGGGTGGCTGGGCGGGTTCGCCTATTTCTTCGTCAGCTGCTGGTGGGTGGCCGAGGCCTTTCTGGTCAATCCGGCCCAGGCCTGGATGGCGCCCTTCGCGGCCAGCCTGCTGCCGGCGGGGCTGGGGCTGTTCTGGGGGACGGCGACGGCGCTGTACCGGCGGTTCAACCCCGGCGGCGTGGGGCGGGCGCTGGTCTTCGCGAGCCTGTTCTGCCTGCTGGAGTGGCTGCGCGGCCATGTGCTGACCGGCTTCCCGTGGAACCCGGCCGGGGCCAGTTGGGCGGCCGGATCGCCGGGATCGCAGTTCGCCTCCGTGGTCGGGATGTACGGGCTTAGCCTCGTCACCGTGGGGGCGGTGGCGGCGTTCGGACCGCTCGCCGGGCCGGGGCCGCGCAAGGCGCGGATCGGCGCGGCGATCACCGGCGTGGCGGCGCTGGCGGCGCTGCAGATCGGCGGGGCGATGCGTCTGCAGGCGGCGAAGCCGGCGGCGACCGACACGGTGGTGCGCATCGTCCAGGCCGACGTCGACCAGGAGTCGAAATGGACGCCCGAGGCCTACCGCGGGATCGTCGACCGCTACGTCAACCTGACCGCCCGGCCGGGCGCCGTCGTGCCCGACGTGGTGATCTGGCCAGAGGGGGCCCTGCCGGCCTCGGCCAACCAGGTGTTCGCGCCCGGCGCGCCGGAGGCCGCGGCCATCGCCCGGGCGGTGCAGCCGGGGCAGACGCTGATCCTCGGCCTGGGCCGCGGGGTCGAAGACCCGGCGGCGCCGGACGGCGCACGCTACTACAACAGCCTGCTGGCCCTGACCGACGAGGGCGGCGACGGGCTGAGGATCACCGCGACCTATGACAAATACCGGCTGGTGCCGTTCGGCGAATACCTGCCGGCCGGGAACCTGCTGGGGGCGCTGGGGGTGCGCAGCCTGACCCATATGCCGCTGGACTTCAGCGCCGGCCCGCGCCCCGCGCCGATCGCCATTCCGGGCCTGCCGCGCGTGCAGCCGCTGATCTGCTACGAAAGCCTGTATCCGGGCTTCACCCCGGGCGGGGCCGAGCGCCCGCGGTGGATCGTCAACATCTCCAACGACGCCTGGTTCGGGCGCACCTCGGGGCCGCTGCAGCATCTCAACCTGGCCAGCTACCGGGCCATCGAGACGGGCCTGCCGGTGGTGCGGTCCACGCCGACGGGGGTTTCGGCCCTGATCGACCCCTGGGGCCGGGTGGTGGGCGACCACAGGCTGGAGCCGGGCGAGAGCGGGGTCATCGACGCGCGACTGCCCGCCCCGGCCGCGGCCACCGTCTACGGCCGGTTCGGCGACCTGCTGTTCGGACTCGGTCTGCTGCTGGGCTTCATGCCGCTCTTCGCCGGCCGCGCCCTCGGGGCCCTCAGGCGACGCTGAAACCCCTTCAGGAGGCCGATTTTCGCGCCAGCGGAGAGGGGGTTGACGGGTTGCGCAACCCGAGGCTGCACCGGGCCCAAAAACCGGGCGTTTTTCCGTGACAGAGGGACAAAGCAGGCGCATTCAGGCCTAGCGTGACTGACAGAGGGCAATGCAAACCATGGCCAGAGGCAAGGGCGAGGACGGACCTCATCCGGTCGACCGGCATGTCGGACGGAGGGTCTGCGAGAAGCGGTTGGCGCTCGGCTACAACCAGAGCGACCTCGGCCGCGCGCTCGGGCTGACCTTTCAGCAGATCCAGAAGTACGAGAAGGGCGCCAACCGCATCTCGGCGTCCAAGCTCTGGGACATCGCCCGCTTCTTCAAGGTCGACATCGGCTACTTCTTCGAAGGCCTGAACGGCGCCCAGACCGCCGGCATGGCCGAGGGCGGCGCCGGCTTCGACCACGACTTCCCGGCCACGCGCTACACCATCGAGATCAGCCGCCTGGCGCCCCAGCTGTCGACCCGCCAGCAGAAGCTGGCGCTTGAGCTGATCCGCGACATGGCCGAACGCAAGGGCGGCGACGAGGACTGATCCCGTTCAGTCGCCGGCGGCCTGGGACCGTCGGGCGCCGAAGGTGGGCGCCGCGGCCTTCTGTTCGGCCCAGTAGGCGGCCCCGTCGCGCGGCTTGAACATGGTCTTGGCGACGCCCTCGCGCGACACCACGGCGAAGGTGTTGGTCGAGGCCTGGTACAGCAGTACGTCGCCATTGGGGCGCTCCACCCGCTCGACGTCGGCGGGCGGACGGGCCGTGAAGGCCTGCACCTTCGCAAGATATTCCGCGGCCGTGGCGGCGCCGAAGTCGGCGCCGTTGGTGCGGAACAGCCGCTCGGTCTTGGCGTCGATGCTCTCGCGCCGGTTCGAGGTCAGTACGGGCTAGGCCGCGGGCGTTTCCGCCGCCGCCGCCGAGCCGGCCGTCGGGGTCGCCGCGGCCTCCGCCGCCTCGGCCCGATCACGCGTCTCGACCGCCGAACCGCCGTTGCCGCACGCCGCGGTCGCGACCAGGGCCGCACAGGCGATCCCCCATCCTGTCTTCCGGTTGAACATCGAACCCTCCATCCGCTCAACGGGAGGGACTCATACCGCCGTTATTTTGTTCATGCAATGTTCCAGTTTGACGCCCCGTCACTCGACGGGGGGCGGTCGGATCGCTAGATCAGCGGCATGACCTCGGCGCCGCTGTCCGGACGGAAGATCCTGCTGATCGTCGGCGGCGGCATCGCCGCCTACAAGGCGCTGGAGCTGGTGCGTCTGCTCAGGAAGGGCGGGGCCGAGGTGATGGCGGTGCTGACGGCCGCGGGCGGCGAGTTCGTCACCCCCATGTCGCTGGCCGCCCTGACCGGCCATCCCGTCCGGCAGGACCTGTTCATGCCCGAGGACGAGACGGTCATGGGCCATATCGAGCTGTCGCGCTGGGCAGATCTGGTCGTCGTCGCCCCCGCCACCGCCGGGCTGATCGCCAAGGCCGCCAACGGTCTGGCTGACGACCTCGCCTCCACCATCCTGCTGGCCACTGACAAGCGGGTGCTCTGGGCCCCGGCGATGAACGTGCGCATGTGGCTGCACCCGGCGGTGCAGGCCAATGTCGAACGGCTGAAGGGGTTCGACGGCTTCCACGGCGCGTCGGTGGTCGGGCCGGACGAGGGCGAGATGGCCTGCGGCGAGTTCGGCCCCGGCCGGATGGCCGAGCCGGCGGCGATCCTGGCGGCCATCGAGGGTTTGCTGGCGGGGCCGGACGGCCGGCCGCTGGCGGGACGCCATGCGGTGGTGACGGCAGGGCCGACCTTCGAGCCGATCGATCCGGTGCGGGGCCTGACCAACCGCTCCAGCGGCAAGCAGGGTTACGCCATAGCCGAGGCCCTGGCGGCGCTGGGCGCGCGGGTGACGCTGGTCTCGGGCCCGGTGGCCCTGGACGCCCCGGTCGGGGTCGAGCGTGTGTGGGTCGAGACGGCGCAGCAGATGCAGGCGGCCGTCGAGGCCGCTCTTCCCGCCGATGTGGCGGTGATGAGCGCGGCCGTCTCGGACTGGCGCGTCGACGGGGTCGCCTCGGGCAAGATCAAGAAGGCCCCCGGCGGGCCGCCGTCTCTGGCCCTGATCGAGAATCCGGACATTCTGGCGGGCGTTTCGGCACCCGGTGAGAAGCGGCCGGCGCTGGTGGTCGGCTTCGCGGCCGAGACGGCGGACCTCGAGTCCAACGCCCGGGCCAAGCTGTCGCGCAAAGGCTGCGACTGGATCGTCGGCAACGACGTCTCGCAGGAGGTGTTCGGCGCCGACGCCAACGCCGTGACCCTGTTCACCCGCGACGGCGCCGCCGAGACCTGGCCGCGCCAGTCCAAGCGCGAGGTGGCCCGCCGCCTGGCCGGCCGCATCGCCGACCACTTCAAGGCCTGAGGAAGACTGCTCCATGACGACCGTCCGCGTCGAACGCCTGCCGCACGCCGAGGGCCTGCCGCTACCCGCCTATGAGACCACCGGCGCGGCGGGAATGGACCTGCGGGCGGCGGTGGCCGACGACCAGCCGCTGACCCTGGCGCCAGGTGCGCGAGCGCTGGTCCCGACGGGGCTGAAGATCGCGCTCGAGCCGGGCTTCGAGGCGCAGGTGCGGCCCCGGTCGGGGCTGGCGCTGAAGCACGGGATCACCTGCCTGAACTCGCCAGGCACGATCGACAGCGACTATCGCGGCGAGGTCGGGGTGATCCTGATCAACCACAGTCAGGAGCCTTTCGTGATCCGCCGCGGCGAACGCATCGCCCAGATGGTCATCGCGCAGCACGAACAGGCGCGGATGTTCGAGGTGGAGACCCTGGACGAGACGGCGCGAGGCGCCGGCGGCTTCGGCTCGACCGGGCGCTAGATCGGCGGCGGGGTCGAGGGCAGGGCCTCGCGGCTGCGGACCTGCTCGCGCCAGGCCGTGTAGATGCCCGCCGAGGCGATGAGGGCGGCGCCGGCCAGGGTCGAGAGCGAGGGCGAGGCCTGCCACAGCCACCAGCCGAAGACGACGGCGCCGATGATCTGGAGATAGTCGAAGGGGGCGACCACACCGACCGGCGCGTGGCGCAGGGAGTTGGTCATGAACAGCTGGGCCGCCCCGCCCGCCACCCCGCCCGCGGCGAGGGCGGCGTAGGTGGGCCAGCCGCGCCACTCGGCCGAGACGCTCATCAGCAGGCCGCCGACCACGGTGCAGGCGATGAAGAACCAGAAGACGATCGAGGCCGTGGTCTCCGTCCGGCCCAGCTGACGCAGGGTGACGGTGACCGACGCCGACATGAAGGCGCCGGCGAGGCCGATCATCAGGCCGGCCAGGGTCGGGCCGCCGGCGACACCCGGCTGGACCATGACGGCGACGCCGACGAAGCCGACGATGACGGCCGCCCAGCGGCGCACCCCCACGGCCTCCTTGAGCACCACGATCGACAGCAGGGTGGCGAAGATCGGCGCGGTGAAGCCGATGGTGGTGGCGTCGGCCAGCGGCAGCATGCGCAGGGTCTGGAAGATCAGCAGGATGCCGCTGACCCCGAGAGCGCATCGCCACAGATGGACGAGTGGGCGACGGGTGGCGATGGCCGACAGGCCGGGACCGGTCATCACCCAGGCCAGGACCACGGGCAGGCCGAAGACGGCGCGGTAGAAGACCATCTCGGCGGCGGAGACGGGCTCGAGCGTGGCGGCCAGCTTCATCATCGCCGCCATAAGCGAGAAGCAGCCGGCCGAAGCGATGCGGAGGAGGATGCCGCGGGACGCGCCCTCGAGCGGCGCGGAAGCCGTCACGCCTGCCTGAACCCCAGCACGTCCTGCATGTCATAGAGGCCCGGCTTGCGGCCCCGGACCCAGGCCGCTGCGGCGACGGCGCCCTTGGCGAACAGCGACCGGTCGATCGCCGAGTGGCTGAGGGTCAGGGTCTCGTCGTCGGAGGCGAACAGGACGGTGTGCTCGCCGATGACCCCGCCGGCGCGCAGCGAGGCGAAGCCGATCCGGCCGGTCTCGCGTTCGCCGGTGATGCCGTCGTAGGGCTTGCCGCGCACGTCCGCGAGGTCCTCGCCCCGGCCGTTGGCGGCGGCCTCGCCCAGCATCAGGGCCGTGCCCGAGGGGGCGTCGGCCTTGCGGCGGTGGTGGGTCTCGAGCACCTCGATATCCCAGTCCCGGGCGTCCAGCCGCTGGGCGGCGTGCTCGACCAGGCCGATGAGAATGTTGACGCCGAGGGAGAAGTTGCCGCTGCGCACGATGGCCACGGAGTCGGCGGCCTTCAGCAGGGCGGCGTCCTGGTCAGGGGTCAGGCCCGTGGAGCCGATGACCAGGGCCGGCCCGCCGCGCGCCGCGCAGGCCTGGGCCAGTTCGACGGAATGGTCGGGAGTGGAGAAGTCGATGATGACGTCGCACAGCGACAGGTCGGGGTTCTCGCCGCGATCGAAGCGGGCGGCGACGACGACGTCCTCGCGCGCGTCCAGCACGGTCGAGACGGCCCGACCCATGCGGCCCCGGGCGCCCGAAATGCCTACGTGAAAGATGCCGCCCGGCGGCCGCCCCCCCGCCGGCGTCACTGGGCTGTTTCCCGGGCGTCGCCGAGGATGTCGGCCCAGAAGCGTTTGGCCTTGCCGGCGAAGCTGGTGTTGCGAGGGGTCTGGCTCTCGCCCAGCGAGGCGGCCAGCTCCTGCAGCAGCTCCTTCTGGTGCGGGGTCAGGTCGGTGGGGGTCTCGACGAACAGCTCGACCACCAGGTCGCCGCGCTGGCGCCCGTTCAGGTGGGGCATGCCCTTGCCCTTGATGCGCACGGTCTTGCCGGTCTGGGCCCCGGCGGGGACGGTCACCGACTGCTTGCAGCGGCCGTCGCAGGCGTCGGAGACGAGGCAGGGCGCGTCGATCTCGCCGCCCAGGGCCGCCACCGTCATCGGCACGGGCACGGTGACCAGCAGGTCGAGATTGTCGCGCTCGAACAGTTCGTGCGGCGTCACCGAGATGAAGACGTAGAGGTCGCCGCGCGGGCCGCCGCGCTGGCCGGCGTCGCCCTCGCCCGACAGGCGGATGCGCGAGCCGTCGTCGACGCCGGCGGGGACCTTGAGCTGCAGCTTGCGGTTCTTGCGCACCTGGCCGTGGCCGTGACAGGTCCCGCACGGCTCGGCGATCATCTGGCCCTGGCCGCCGCAGCGAGGGCAGGTGCGTTCGACCTGGAAGAAGCCGTTGGCGGTGCGGATGCGGCCGGCGCCCTGGCAGGTGGTGCAGGTGACCGGCTGGGTGCCCTTCTTCGCGCCGGTGCCGTCGCAGGTCTCGCACGCCGCGGTGGTCGGCACGCCGATCTCGACGTCGGCGCCCTTGTAGGCCTGCTCGAGGGTGATCTCGAGATCGTAGCGCAGGTCGGAGCCGCGGCGCGGGCCCTGCTGACGGCCGGCGCGGCCGCCGAAGACGTCGCCGAAGGCTTCGCCGAAGACCTGGGAGAAGATGTCGTTGACGTCGGCGAAGCCGGCTCCGCCGGCGCCGAAGGGATTGCCGCCGCCCCCGCCGTTGACGCCGGCGTGGCCGTAGCGGTCGTAGGCGGCGCGCTTCTGCTCGTCGGAGAGGACGGAATAGGCTTCCGAAATCTCCTTGAAGCGGGCCATGGACTCCTCGCAGCCCCCGTTACGGTCGGGGTGGTGCTGCATGGCCAGCTTGCGATAGGCCGACTTCAGGCCGGCGGCGTCTATGGTCCGCTCGACCCCCAGGATCTCGTAATAGTCACGCGCCATCTGGCGTTCGTCCTCTTACTCTCCCGCCGCCCCGCGCCCTGTTTCCGGGCGTCTGGAGAACGGCGTCGACCGGGCTGACATGGGCGCCCGATTTCACGATGCAAGTTCCATGAAAAGGCCCCGCCCGTCCGAAGACAAGCGGGGCCTCAAGGGTTTGCGCCAGCGTCAGGCGCTCTTCTTCTCGTCCGTGTCCGAGACTTCCTCGAACTCGGCGTCGACGACGCCGTCGTCGGCCGGCTGTTCGGCCGCCGGCGCGTCGCCGGAGCCCTGCTGGGCCGCGTACATGGCCTCGCCCAGCTTCATCGAGGCCTGGGCCAGGGTGTTGGTCTTCTCACGGATGGCTTCCGGATCCGTACCGTCCCTGGCCGACTTGAGGTCGTCCAGCGCGGTCTGGATGGCGGTCTTCTCGGTCTCGCCGACCTTGTCGCCGTGCTCGGCGAGGGCCTTCTCGGTCGAGTGGATCAGGGCGTCGGCCGAGTTCTGGGCCTCGACCAGCTCCTTGCGGGCCTTGTCGGCGGCCGCGTTCGCTTCCGCCTCCTTGACCATCTTCTCGATGTCCTCGTCCGACAGGCCGCCGTTGGCCTGGATGCGGATCGACTGCTCCTTGTTGGTCGCCTTGTCCTTGGCCGTCACGTGCACGATGCCGTTGGCGTCGATGTCGAAGGCGACCTCGATCTGCGGCATGCCCCGGGGGGCCGGCGGAATGCCCATCAGGTCGAACTGGCCGAGCAGCTTGTTGTCGGCGGCCATCGGGCGCTCGCCCTGGAAGACCCGGATGGTCACGGCCGACTGGTTGTCGTCGGCGGTGGAGAACACCTGGCTCTTCTTGGTCGGGATGGTGGTGTTGCGCTCGATCAGCGGCGTGAAGACGCCGCCCAGGGTCTCGATGCCGAGGGTCAGCGGGGTCACGTCCAGCAGCAGCACGTCCTTGACGTCGCCCTGCAGCACGCCGGCCTGGACCGCGGCGCCGAGCGCCACGACCTCGTCCGGGTTGACGCCCTTGTGCGGCTCCTTGCCGAAGAAGGCCTTCACGGCCTCCTGCACCTTGGGCATGCGGGTCATGCCGCCGACGAGGACGACCTCGTCGATGTCCGAGGCCTTCAGGCCGGCGTCCTTGAGCGCCTTCTGGCAGGGCTCGATGGTGCGCTGGACCAGGTCCTCGACAAGGGCCTCCAGCTTGGCGCGCGACAGCTTGATGTTCAGGTGCAGCGGGCCCGAGGCGTTCATGGTGATGAACGGCAGGTTGACCTCGTACTGGGTGGTCGAGGACAGTTCCTTCTTGGCCTTCTCGGCCTCTTCCTTGAGGCGCTGCAGGGCCAGCTTGTCCTGGCGCAGGTCGACGCCCTGCTCCTTCTTGAACTCGTCGGCCAGGTAGTCGACCAGGCGCAGGTCGAAGTCCTCGCCGCCGAGGAAGGTGTCGCCGTTGGTCGACTTCACCTCGAACACGCCGTCGCCGATCTCGAGGATCGAGACGTCGAAGGTGCCGCCGCCGAGGTCGTAGACGGCGATCTTCTGGCCGTCGTTCTTGTCGAGGCCGTAGGCCAGGGCGGCCGCGGTCGGCTCGTTGATGATGCGCAGGACTTCGAGGCCGGCGATCTTGCCGGCGTCCTTGGTGGCCTGGCGCTGGGCGTCGTTGAAGTAGGCCGGGACGGTGATCACCGCCTGGCTGACCTTCTCGCCGAGGTAGGCCTCGGCGGCCTCCTTCATCTTGCCCAGGGTGTAGGCCGAGATCTGCTGGGGCGAGTAGTCCTTGCCGTGGGCGCGCACCCAGGCGTCGCCGTTCGGGCCCTTGGAGATTTCATAGGGCACCATGCCCTTGTCCTTCGCCACGACGGGGTCGTCGAAGTTGCGGCCGATCAGGCGCTTGATGGCGAAGAAGGTGTTGGCCGGGTTGGTCACCGCCTGGCGCTTGGCGGGCTGGCCGACCAGAACCTCGCCGCCATCCTGGATGGCCACGACCGACGGGGTCGTGCGGTTGCCTTCCGCGTTCTCGATGACCTTGGGGTTCTTGCCGTCCATGACGGCCACGCACGAGTTGGTGGTGCCGAGGTCGATGCCGATGATCTTGGCCATAGGTCTGGTCT
>JAEZIH010000106.1 GCA_023416055.1 Pseudomonadota bacterium
GCACCTGGCCCTGGCCCCGCTGCGTAACGGCTGGCTGCTCGGCCCGCTGGTCGCGCGGGTTGTGGCGGACGGAATCGAGGGGGCGTCGCCTCATGAAGACGCCGCCGCCCTCGACCCGCTCAGGTTCGCCTGATCAATCCGCCGGCGGGGTGAAGCGGATGGCGATGTTGACCCGCGATCCCACCGCTGCGCCGTCGACCGTGCGCGGACTGATCTGGAAGTGCCGCGTCAACCCCTGCGCCGCGCGCCCGAAGCCGTAGCCGCCGGGCGTCTCTCCGGTGAGCTGGCAGTCGGCGACGCGGCCGTTGGGCTGGACCATGCAGTTCAGACGCGCGAGGCCGCCGACGTCGGCCCGCAAGGCGCGCTCCGGATAGGCCCGCATCAGCTGCTCGGCCGACGGCTGCCGCTCCCAGCGTGGGTTGGTGATCACCGGCGGCGGCGCGGGCTCGGTCACGACCGGCGGTGCGTCCCGGACCGGCTCCGGAACCTTCTCCGCGATGGTGATCGTGGATCCCTGCGCGACCGTGTCGCCCTGGATGACGTGCACGACGTCCGGCGTGGCCGGCGGGGCGGGCAGTTCGTTGACTCGGGTGTTCGGCGGCGCGGGACGTTCCGGCGCAGGGACCGGCTCGGGCGGTTTGGGTTTCGGCAGAGTGATCATCTCGATATCGAGCGGCCGCGCCGTCGTCTCCGGCGGTAGGGGCATTTCGAAGCGCTGATGGTAGAGCACTGCTCCCAGACCGACATGGGCGGCTCCGACCACGGCGAGCGCGATCCAGGTCGTCCGGGTGAAGCGCGGCGTGCGGCGTTCATTGTAGTCGAAGGGGCTCACCAGCTGCGGGCCGCCTGCGGTTCTGATCATCATGGCCGTCATCCCTTGCACCGCCCCCGCAGCGCTCCCACGGCGAAGTTGAGCGCTTACCCTAGGGCAAGTTTTGGGCGAGCTTCGCCATGAATCCGCCACGGCGCGGGCGCGGCAAAGGTTAAGGGTCTGTGGACGGCCGTAACCGTGTTAGGAATTGATTAACCACGAAGCCGCCAGCGTCATGGGCATGAACATCGGAGCGATTCCATCCTCTGGCGGGGTCGAGGCGGCGATCCGGCGCGCCTCCAACGCCACGGGCGTGGACGCAGACTTTCTGATCAAGACGGCGCGGCGCGAGAGCGCCATGAACCCGGCCGCCAGGGCCCGGACGTCCTCGGCCGCGGGTCTGTTCCAGTTCATCGAGCAGACCTGGCTGGCGACCGTGAAGGCGCACGGGGCCAAGCACGGCTACGGCCAGTATGCGGACCTGATCCATCGCGGCTCGGACGGTCGCTGGCGTGTGGACGGGTCGGCCCGCAATGTCGTCCTGGACCTGCGCTTCGATCCCCAGGCCGCCTCGGCCATGGCCGCCGAGCTGACCGCCTCGAACGCGGCCTATCTTCGCGGCCGCACCGGTCGCGAGCCGGGGGCGGGGGACCTCTATGCAGCTCACTTCCTCGGGCCGGCCGGCGCCGCCCAGCTGATGGAGGCGATGGAGCGCCGGCCCGGCATGAGCGCGGCCGCCATCTTCCCCGAAGCCGCGGCCGCCAACCGCTCGATCTTCTACCGCGACGGGCGCCCGGCCACAGTGGCCGAGGTTCATGCGAACCTGCAGCGCAGCGCGGGCGAGGGCGCTCCCGCGGCGCTGGCGGGCGGAGCCTCCGCTCCGCCGCTGTCCGAACGCGACCAGATGCTGGCCGCCCGGCTGGATCGCCTCAAGCAGGACCAGAGCCTGCTGGCCCTGCTTCTGGGTCAGGACGGTGACGGCAAGGGCGGCGGCTTCCGCGGCGCCTTCGGTCCGGAGGAACGCTCAAGCATCTGAGCGAATCCGGCCATGGTAAACCGCCCGTTAGGGATGACCGGCCAATGCTGACCGGCAACGCCTGATCAGAGCGCCGATCCATGACCGCCTACCGCGCCCGTCTCACCGAGACCGACATCCGCCGCCTGATCAAGGCAGGCGACGACGATGAACGGGCGGCCGCCGCGCACAAGCTGTGCCGCAGCATGGAGAAGGCCGGGCTGACGGGCGAGGAGCGCGAGGCGGCGCAGAAGATTCTCCGCATGCTGGCCCATGACGCCGCCGAGCTGGTTCGCCGGGCCATGGCCGTGACCCTGAAGTCCTCGGACCTGATCCCGCGCGACGTGGCCCGGGCCATGGCCGCGGACGTCGACAGCGTCGCCCTGCCGTTGATCGGCTTCTCGCCGGCCTTCACCGATGAGGACCTGATCGAGATCGTCCGCGCAGGTTCGGCGGTGCGCCAGGTCGCCGTGGCCGGCCGGCCCGTCGTCGGGCGCGACGTAGCCACGACCGTGGCCGAGGTCGGCTCTCTCGAGGCGGTGCGAACGCTCGCGGCCAATGACAACGCCGACATCGCAGAGCCCGCCCTCGGCCGCTGCGTCGACCGCTTCGGCGACGTCCCCGAAGTGATCGCCGCCCTGGCCTACCGGCAGGTCCTGCCCCTGTCGGTCACGGAACGCCTGATCGAACGCGCCTCCGACGCCGTCCGCGAGCATCTGGTCACGCGCCACGCCGTGGCGCCGGAAACGGCCATCCGGCTGGCGACCTTCGCCCGCGAGCGGGCCACGGTCGACCTGGTCGACCAGGCCTCGAACCAGGCTGATCTCCCCGGCTTCGTGGCCGGGCTCAACGCCCGCAAGGCGCTGACCGGCTCGCTGCTGCTGCGCGCGTTGGCGCGCGGGCAGATGGCGCTGTTCGAATACGGCCTCGCCGAACTGGCTGGCACGCCTCATCCGCGGGCCTGGCTGATGATCCACGACGCGGGCCCGCTCGGCCTCAAGGCCATCTACGACCGCGCCGGCCTGCCGCCGCGCTTGTTCCAGGCGTTCCGCGCCGGGGTCGACACCTGGCGGGCCTTGCAGGCCGAGGGCGCCGACACCGCCGGCGAAGCCTTCCGCCAGCAGATGCTCCAGCGCTTCCTGACCCAACGCCCCAACGCGCCGCGCGAGGACCTGGCCTATCTGATGGAGCGGCTGGACCAGGCCCCCGCGCCGGCCCGCGCGTCCGTGGGCGCGGCCGCCTGAGCAAACGAAAACGCCCGCCGGAGAGGCGGGCGCTTCAGCAGGGCGACCAGTTCGGGGATCAGCTGAGGTGGTCGGCCACGCCGGCCTCAAGCGACTCCGCCAGCGCCCGACCCGTCGGATGGTCGTCGGTCTGGATCTGGTCGCGGACCACAGCCTTGATGGCGTCGACATGGGCGTCGATCAGCGCGCGCGGCGCCTTCATGCGCTTCGCCGGATCGTCCATCATCTTGCACAGAGAGGCCGCCAGGCGGGTGACCAGCGGATACTGGTAGGTGGCGCCCAGTCCCTTCAGGTCATGGGCGCGGAAATACAGGGCCTCAGCCGTCTGGGCGTTGTAGCCCTGGGCGCGGATGTCGGCCTGGGCCTTGTCGAGCTTGACGATCTCGTCCTGGAGCCACTGGCCGAACTGCGAGGACATCGCCTTCAGCGCCTCTTCAGCCTTGGCGATGGCGCTGGCGTCGATCCCGCCGAAGGCCCCGCCGACCTTGAGGCGGAGGGTGTTGGGCGGGCGAATGACCTGGGCGGAATTGCTCACGGCGAGCTCCTGAACACGAACCTCGACCACGATGACAGGCCAGGCTTAAGAAGCGGTGCACGCCTCAGGAGGCGAACTGTTCGGCGAGGACCCGTTCCTCGAATGAGCGGCCGGCGTCGAACAGCATGGTCAGGGCGATGTCGCGGCGCTCGCGCACCTCGACCCGGGTCACCCGCCGCACCTCGAAGCTGTCGGCGGTGGCGCTGACCGGGCGCTTCTCGGGCTCAAGCACCTCGAAACACACCCTGGCGGTGTGCGGCAGCAGGGCGCCGCGCCAGCGCCGGGGCCGGAACGCGCTGATCGGGGTCAGGGCCAGCACCTGGGCGTTAAGCGGGATGATCGGGCCATGGGCGGACAGGTTGTAGGCCGTCGATCCGGCGGCGGTCGCCACCATGCACCCGTCGCAGGCCAGTTCCTCCAGCCGCACACGGTCGTCGACGGTGATGCGCAGCTTGGCGCTCTGTCGGGTCTGGCGCAGCAGGGAGACCTCGTTGATGGCCAGTCCGGTGTGGACCTCGCCGTCCTCGGTCGAAGCGTCCATCTGCAGAGGATGAATGACCGTGCGCCCTGCTTCGGCGAGACGCTCGCGAAGACCCTCTTCCTGATAGTCGTTCATCAGAAAGCCGACCGAACCGCGGTTCATGCCGAAGACCGGCGTGCGGCGTTGCAGGTTGGCGTGCAGGGTCTCCAGCATGAAACCGTCGCCGCCCAGGGCCACGATCACATCCGCCTTGGCGGGGTCGGCGGAGCCATAGAGTTCGGCCAGCCGGTCCCGGGCGGCCGCCGCTTCGGGGCGGTCCGAGGCGACGAAGGCGATGCGCAGGTCCGGCTGTGTCACCCCGCTACGCAAGCGGAGGCCGCGGGCGAAGTCAAACGGCCTGTGATCAAGCCTTGACCAGGGTCCTGAACGAGCGCGCCGCCGAGGTGGGCGAGATGGCCCCGCGCGTCCAGACGGCGGTGCCCTGATCTCCGGGGAAACCCTCGTTGAGCAGCCGGATCTCGCTCACCAGCGCGGGGAAGACCGCCCGGTCGATCCCGGCCGCGGCGCAGGCGTAATAGAGCGCCTCGGAACTGTGCGAGGCGAGGGCCTCGCGGATCTGGGCGACGGTGAAGCCGCCGAGGGTCGCCAGGGCGTGGACGAACAGGCCCAGCCGCCGTTCGCGCACGGCGCGGATCAGGTAGCCCGCCCGCAACTGGCCCGCGCTCTGCAGCTTTGCGACCAGCCGCCGCTCCATCTCGTCCCGGTCGGCGTCGTTGGCGGGCACGGGGTTCAGGGCGCAGGTGCGCACGTCGTAGACCGAGCGCTCCACCAGCGGCGCCAGGCGTTCTTCGTCGACCTGGAAGCGCTCGCAGATAGACTGCCGCAGCGCCGCCCCGACCCAGAGGTACATCTGCTCGGCCAGTTGCTCGGTCAGGCGGGGATGGCGGGTCAGCGGGCCGCGCAGGGCGGCCACCCGACGGGAATGCTCGACCAGACGGCGCAGCCCGTCGCCGCTGATCTCGGCCGTTCGGTTGAAGGCGAGGGCGGTCAGGGTGGCGGGCTCGCCGCGGTCGATGATCGCATCCGCAACGCGGCCTCCGAGGTTCGGACGACGTGCGACCTCGATCTGATGCTCCAACGTCGCCTCGACCAGCACCCGCAGCAGGTCCTCGTCCTTGAGCAGGGGACTGGCGGCCAGCACGGGACGGGCGATCTCGATCTCGTCGAGGGCGAGCACGTTGATCAGCGCCGGTGGCGCCCAGTCGGCGTGGGCCAGCCGCTGCGACAGAACCTTGCGCACATCGCGCTCGGCCTGCCGCGCCAGGGTGAGGAAGATCTCGCTCAGGACCGGTGACAGTTCCCCGCTCGGCGGGCGCGCGTCGCACAGGGCGACCACGCCGAGCAGCAGCCGCTCGCGCGCGTCCGGACTGGGGTTTCGGGCAAGGGCCAGAAGGTCGCCATGGGCCGGCGGCGAGGCGAGGGGCGGGGAGCGGAACTGAGCGACGGTCAATGGCGTCTCCGGCGCGCCGACGATTCGGCTCCCTCGAAGCGTAGCTGCAGGGGGCTAAGGCAGGGTTAACGGAAGCTGAATCTTGACGCCGCCCCCGCCCGGCGCGAGCGTGCGCCGCCGTACGCAACCTCGAGGACCCGGATCATGGCCGACGGAACCACCACCTCGCTGAAATCCCGCGTCTCGGAGGCCGAGTGGAACGCCCGGGTCGAGCTGGCGGCGCTGTACCGGCTGGTCGCCCTGCACGGCTGGGACGACATGATCTTCACCCATATCTCCGCCCGCGTCCCGGGGCCCGAGAAGCATTTCCTCATCAACCCCTACGGCTGGTATTTCGAGGAGATGACGGCCTCGTGCCTGGTCAAGGTCGATCTGGACGGCAACATCGTCCAGGAGACCAGCAGCTTCATCAATCCGGCGGGCTTCACCATCCACTCGGCGGTCCATGCGGCGCGCGAGGACGCGCACTTCGTCATCCACCTGCACACCGTCGCCGGTGTCGGGGTGGCGGCGCAGAAGGAGGGGCTGCTGCCGCTGGGCCAGAACGCCTGCCTGCTGCAGCACCAGGTGGCGTATCACGGCTACGAGGGCCTGGCCCTGAATCACGACGAGCGCGAGCGGCTGGTCGCCGACCTGGGCGACAAGCCGCTGATGCTGCTGCGCAACCACGGCACCCTGGCGGTCGGCCAGACTGCGGCCCAGGCGTGGATCGGCATGTTCTTCCTCGAGCGCGCCTGCGCCCAGCAGGTGGCGGCGCTGTCTGTCGGACGCGACCACGTCCTGATGGCGCCCGATGCGGCCCAGGCCGAGACGCGGGAGCAGGGCAAGGGCATCGGCTTCGTGGCCGCCCTGGCCTGGCCCGGGGCGCTGAGAATGCTGGACAGAAAATCACCGGGCTACGACGTGTGACCCGGCTCAGGGGCCTGGCGGCGGGATTTGCGGCCGCGGCCCTCGCAGGGCCGGCGGCGGCCCAGGCCTGGAATCAGCCCAGGGGCGACGGGCAGGTCATTCTCAAATTCGAGCATATGACCGCGGACCGGGGCTACGATCCGGACGGCGTCATCGCCGACCTGCCGGCCGAACGTCGCGAGACGGTGGCGGGAATCTTCGCCGAATACGGGCTCACCGACCGTTGGACGGTCCGCTTCAAGGGCGACTGGCAGTCGGGCGAGGACGCTTTCGTCGACTACGAGGGGCGCGGCCCCCTGGAGCTGGGGCTCAGCTGGCAGGCCTGGCGCAACGACGCCAGCGCGGTCAGCCTCTACGCCGGCTATGCGAGAGGCGGGGAGGGGCGCAACGCCGGCTACGCCCTCCCGGGCGAGGGCGATCAGGATTGGGAAGTCCGGGTCTCCGCGGGCCATTCCTTCGCCAGGGGCTGGGGCCCCATATCGCCGCGCTCCTTCGTCGAGATCCAGGCGGCGCGGCGCATGCGACAGGGGCTTCCCGACGAGACCCGGATGGACCTCACCTATGGCTCGCGTCTGGGAGAGAACTGGCTGGTCCTGGCCCAGGCCTTCGGCGGCCAAACCGATGGCAGTCCGGCCCGCTGGCTGTCCCTCGAGACCTCGGTGGTGCGCGACTTCGGCGACTGGAGCGTGCAGGCCGGCTGGCGTCAGACCGTGGCCGGTCGCGAAACCCCCGAATCGAGCGGCACTGTCATCGGGCTGTGGCGCCGCTTCTGAGCCGCGGAATTCGCCGGATTTCCGCGACGGATATTGAAACACCGCACGTTGCAAAGACTTAAGTTGCGTCGACGGCGGGAGTCGCTAAGTCGGCTCGTCCCCACCCGGAGCCTCACCCGCGTGATCAAGCGTCACTTTTTCCTCGTCGCCGCAGCGGTTCTGCTCGCTCTCATGGTTGTGGCGGTCATCCTTCGGCTGGCCTTCGCCGGCGAGGAGGGCGGGGGCGGGCCGGGGGGGCGCGGCGGTGCTGGCGCCGGGCGCGGCCAGGCCGTGTCGCAGGCGGTCGTGGCGCCCCGCGAGTTCTCGGACGAGATCCGCGTGCTGGGCGTCGCCCGCGGCCGACGGTCGGTCAACATCACCTCCTCGACGACCGAGCTGATCACCCGCGTCCTGTTCAGCGACGGTCAACGGGTGGCGGCCGGAACGCCGCTGGTCGAGCTCCAGGCGCGCGAAGAGGACGCCGACATCATCGAGGCCCAGGCCCGCGTGTCGCAGGCCCAGCGCGAGTATGACCGCTACCGCGAACTGGCCGAGCGCGGCGTCGCCCCCCGGGTGACGGCCGAGAACGCCGAAACCGCTTTGGCGTCGGCCCGAGCCGGGCTCGAGGCGGCCCGCGCTCGCCGAGGCGACCGCGTCATCCGCGCGCCCTTCGCCGGCGTGCTGGGCCTGACCTCGGTGACGCCCGGGACCCTGATCAACCCCGGGGCGGTCATCACCACCCTGGACGACATCGCCGTGGTGCGCGTCGATTTCCCGCTGCCCGAGCGCTACCTGTCGGTGCTGCGTCCGGGCGTGGCCATCAACGCCACCGCCGACTCCCTGCCGGGCGAGACCTTCGCCGGGCGCATCGCCCTGATCGACACCCGCGTGAACGAGCAGACCCGCTCGGCCACCGCCCGCGCCGAAATCCCCAATCCCGGAGGCCGCATCCGGCCCGGCATGTCGATGCGCGTGGCCGTGCGCCAGGGCGTGCGTCAGGGCCTCTCGGTGCCCGAAGCCGCCGTGCAGTACGAGGGCGACAACGCCTTCGTCTTCCGCATCGCGCCCGGCGAGCGGGGTCTGACGGCCCAGCGCATCAGCGTCCAGACCGGCTCGGTCGAGAACGGCTTCGTTGAGGTTCTTTCCGGCCTCAACGCCGGCGACCGCGTGGTCGCCTCGGGCCTGAACCGCATCCAGCCCGGGTCGCCGGTCACGGTCGCGGGCGCGCCGGCGCGGGCCACAGGCGCCGCCAAATGATGCTGTCCGACCTTTCCGTCCGCCGCCCCGTCTTCGCCGCGGTGGCGGCGATCGTGCTGTGCGTGATCGGCGTGGCGGCCTTCTTCTTCCTGCCGGTGCGCGAGCTGCCGGACGTCGACCCGCCGATCGTCTCGGTCAACACCACCTACGCCGGGGCCTCGGCCGAGGTCATCGAGAGCCGGATCACCGAGCCGATCGAGCAGCGCATCGCCGGCATCCAGGGCGTCGAGCGCATCAACTCGACCAGCCGCGACGGCCGCTCCAGCGTTCGCATCGAGTTCTCGCTGGACCGGGATATCGACAGCGCCGCCAATGACGTCCGCGACCGCGTTTCGCGAGTCATGGGCAGCCTGCCGGATCAGGCCGATCCGCCCGAGGTGGCCAAGGCCGACACCGACAGCCAGCCGATCATGATCCTGTTCCTGCGGTCCAGCGAGATGAACCGCCTGGCGCTGACCGACTACGCCGACCGCTACCTGGTGGACCGGCTGGCGACGGTGCCGGGGGTGGCCCAGGTCCAGATCTACGGCGAGCAGCGCTACTCGATGCGCATCTGGCTGGACCCCGCCGCGCTGGCGGCGCGCGGCCTTACCGTCACCGACGTCGAGTCCGCCCTGACCAGCCAGAACGTCGAACTGCCGGCCGGCGCCCTGGACTCGGGCGAGAAGAACTACACGGTGCGGGTGGCGCGCAACTATGCGCTCCCGGAGGACTTCCGCCAGCTTCCGATCAGCGTGCGCGGCGGCGCCGTGACGCCGGCCAACACCGCACTGCAGGCCCAGACCGCCTATGTCACCCGCCTGGGCGACATCGCCCGCGTCGAGGAGGCTCCTGAAGAGGAGCGCCGCATGTTCCGCGGCAACGGCATGGACCAGATCGGCCTCGCCGTGACCCGCCAGGCCCAGTCCAACGACCTCGCCATTTCAGAAGGCGTGCGCCAGTTGCTGGAGCAGATCGGACCGAGCCTGCCCGAGGGTACGGAACTGGTCGTCGGTTCGGACAATTCGGTGTTCACCGCCCACGCCATCGACGAGGTGTGGATCACCATCGGCATTTCGCTGGTGCTGGTGGCGCTGGTGAACTTCATCTTCCTCGGCACCCTGCGGGCCGCCTTCATCCCGTCGGTGGTGGCGCCGATCTGCCTGCTGTCGACCTTCATCGTCCTGGCGCCGCTGGGATTCTCGCTGAACCTTCTGACCCTGCTGGCGCTGGTTCTGGCCATCGGTCTGGTCGTCGACGACGCCATCGTGGTGACCGAGAACATCCAGCGTCGCATCGACCATGGCGAGCCGCCCCTGGTCGCCGCCGAGCGCGGCGCGCGGCAGGTGTTCTTCGCCGTCGTAGCCACGACCGTGGTGCTGCTGTCGGTGTTCGCGCCGCTGCTGTTCCTGCCCGGCTACGTCGGGCGGCTGTTCGTCGAACTGGCGGCGGCCATCGCCGCGGCCGTGGCCTTCTCGGCCTTCCTGGCGCTCAGCCTGTCGCCGATGCTGGCGTCCAAGATCCTCCGCCCCGCCTCGGGGTCGGGCTGGGTCGCACGTCGCGTCGACCGGGCCATGGACGCCCTTAAGAATTCCTACCGCAACTCCCTCGCCATGCTGCTGGGCCGCCGGGCGGCGGTCGGCGGCGTCGTCGGCCTGATCGTGCTGGTCGCCGCCGGGGCGGGGGCCATGTTCCTCAACCTGCCCAGCGAGCTGGTGCCGCCCGAGGACCGCGGCCGCATCGTCGGCCGGGTGCAGGGGCCTGAAGGCGCCGGCTTCGACTACACGCGGCGCATCATGCTGGGCCTCGAGCCCATTCTCGAGGAGTACCGGCAGTCCGGCGAGGTCGAGAGCTACCTGATCTCCGCGCCCGGCTTCGGCGGCGGCAGCTTCAACTCAGGCAACGCCGTGCTGACCCTCAAGGACTGGTCCGAGCGCAGCCGGTCGGCCGACGAGATCGCCAAGGAGCTGAACGGCAAGCTGCGCGGCCAGACCGACGCCCAGGTCAACGTCAGCGTGCCGGGCGCCTTCCAGCGCGGCGGCGGCAATTCGAACTCGATCGAGATGGTCCTGACCGGGGCCGAGTACGA
>JAEZIH010000117.1 GCA_023416055.1 Pseudomonadota bacterium
GGCCCGGACTGCTCGCCCGCGACCCGTTCGGAAATCTCCTGGAGCGTCCTGCGGAAGCGGATGATCGCGTCCCGGGGGGGCCTCTCCCGTTTGCGCGGAGCAGCGCTATCACTGGCGGAAACCCGCCAGACCTTTGGTGAAGAACTCCAGAGGTTCGAGGAGGCGGCTCGCTCACTGTCAGACATGTTCAGCGATTCCTTACATGCCGGCAGGGCCGCGCGTATCGCCACGATGAACGCCATCGAGAGCGTTCGCGCATCAAGGCGGCTGGACGTTACCGGCGCCGCCCAGCACCTAGGTTACGCCGAACGGGTCATCCGCGGGGACACGCTTCAACAACGCCGCGTGGGCGAGGATCGGGTCAGCACCGAACCCCTAAGCCCGGCCGAACTGGCGCTACTGCGCTATCTCTACTGGGTTCGGAAAACGTCCGAGGTCCAAGCGCGCTTTCCCGACCTGTCCGTCCGATTGCAGGCGTTTCTCGACAGAGGTCTCGTGGTCGAGCAGCGGGGTCACTGCCTTAGCCTCGTTCGAGATCCTGAATTCTGGCTGCTTCCTCAATCCGAGCGGGAGGTGCCGTCGCGCCTGACCCAAACAACTTCGAGTACCCCGCACGCCCGCCCGGGTGATACGCTCGGCACGGCGGCATAGACAGCAGCCTTCCGCGACACGCCCCACGCGAGCTGCCCGGGTCCCCGGTCAGAAAAGCTTGGCAACTCGGCGGAGACAGTTTGACCAATGGCTGCCCGCACCGCCACTCCTTCCTCCAATTGACGTGAAGCCGCCCCGCTCCCGCGGGCGTGCGGCTGCGGCCAGTCGCGGATGCGCGCCGACCCCGGGAGCGGCCGGCGCTCCCGGGCGGCGATGTTGCGGCTCCCGGCTAGAAGCGGAAGCGCAGGTTCACGCCGGCGCTGTCGCCGTCGGTGCGGTCGCCGAACTCCCGGACGTAGCGCAGGCTCAGCGAGACGCCATTGTCGGCCTCGACGCTGAAGTCCGCGCCCAGGCGCAGGGCCTCGCGGTCCAGGGCCGTGCTGACCACCGCCGGAGCCGAGGCCGGATTGGCGCCGACGAGGCGGAAGGACGACTCCAGCCGATCCTCCGAATGGAAGATTCCGCCGACCGTCAGGCCAAGCACGCCCTGGGCGCCCGGCGTATCGTCGAACACCACTCCCATGCGCAGTTCGGGCGTCACCGTGGTGACGTACTGGGTGTCGGCGAGGCGCACCGCCCCCTGTCCGCCCAGGCCTTCCTCGACGAAGCCCTCCGCGCGCAGGGCCGTGAAGGACGCTCCCAGCGAAGGTCGGGCGAAGAAGCGGCCGTGCCGCAGGGTCCTGGCGAGATGAGCCGAGAGCTGGGCGTAGGTGCTCTCGGGCGAGGACTCGCCTACTGCCGGGGCGAAGATGTTCATGCCCCGCAAGGTGTCCATCCACTGCCGGCCGCCGGAGATCGCCGCGCCGGCCTCGAAGCCGTCCGGCGAGGTCCGACGCAGGCCCAGACCGAGGTTGAGGGCGTTGCCCTCCGACGCTGCCCGAAGGCCGTCGATCCGCACCCGGTCGATCTCCTCGTAACCGACCGCCGCGGCGACGCTCCAGTCCCCGCCGAGCGGCTGCTCGAAGCCGGCGCGCAGCCTTTCTCCACGGCTCGTGGCGGAGAAGTTCTGGAAGTCGCTCTCGCTCTCGCGGCGGGTCTGCTCGACCCGGCCCCAGACGCACTGGTCGCTTGCGCGCACCGCCTCGGCGGTGCAGCCGAACAGCTCGCTGGAGAAGCTCACTGCGGTCGCGAACTGCAGCTGCAGCGGCTCGACATGCGGGCTCGGATCAAGCTCGGTGAAGATCGCCGAATAGACGTCCTCCTGGCCCGCCTTGAGGTTGCCCAGCAGGGCCGCCAGCCGGCCGATGCCCCCAGAACCGCCGGCCAGCAGGGCCGAGTCCAGGCTGCCGCCCAGGGCCCGGCCGTTGTCGTTCAGGAACGACTGGCCGAAGTCGCTGACGAAGGTCAGGTGCACGCCCTCCGCGTCGGCCAGGACGCTGTAGTCCATGGCGAGGGTGTCGGTGATCTCCAGACCGTTGTCGAAACCGGCGCCGCCGGTGGCGAACAGCGTCACCCGCTCGGCGTTCTCCAGCCAGGTCAGGGTGACGTCGCCGACGCCGACCACGAAGGCGTCGCCGGTGACGTTGACCCGGTCCGAGGCGTAGGGCCCGAAGGCGACGTCGAACTCCATGCGGCCCGAGGCCGTCTGGACGAAGTCCCCGTCCAGCTCGACCGTATTGATGACCCGGGCGCCGTACAGCAGGTTGGCGGCCGGATCGCCTGCGTCGAGGTTTCCGAAGGTCTCGCCCGCCGCCAGGTCGATCGGGAAGGGCGAGGCCCGCAGGCCCATCAGGAAGGCCCCGTCGTTGACGAACTCTCCGGTCGCGCCCGGCGCATCGCGCAGATCGATGGTGTTGAAGGCGACGAAGGTTCCGTCGGCGCCGTTGAGGAAGCGGTTGTCGCCTCCTCCCAGGTCGATGTTCCCGACGACCAGTCCCTCGTTCTCGACCTGCTCGTCGCCGTCGCCGGTGCGGATCGCCAGGCCCGAAACGGCCGAGATCGAGCCGCTGGTGCGGATCAGGTTGCGGTCGCCGCCGTCGAAGACGACGCCCGCCCCTGCGCCCGCGCCGCCACGGATCAGGCCGTTGGACACCAGGGTGATGTCGCCGCCCCCGTCGGAGCCGAGGCTCTGGGCCAGCACGCCCACGCCATCCTCGCCGGCGGCGAAGACGACGCCGTCGAGGTTCAGCTCGATAGACCCGCCGCGGCCGGTCCCGCCCGCGGCGCCTGCGAAGGCTCCGTCGACCCAGCCGCCGCCGCCGCCCAGGCTCTGGGCGATCACGCCGTAGGCTCCGTCGCCGAGGACGACCACCTCGCCGGTCTGGTCGAGACGTATCGCCCCGCCGTCGCCGACGCCGGCGTCGTTCAGGCTCACCGTCGCGCTGTCGAAATCGCCGAACACGGCGCCGCCGCCGCCCCCGATCGACTGCAGCATCAGGCCGTGGGAGCGCTGGCCCAGGGTGACCACGTCGCCGATGTTGGCCACCGTGACGTCGCCGCCGTCGCCGGTCGCGCCGTCGACCCCGCCCAGACTGACGTCGGCGTGGTCGAGACCCGAGAGCCGCACCTCGCCGCCGCCCGCGCCGATCGACTGCGCCAGCAGGCCGAGCGCGTTGTCCCCCTGGGTGACGA
>JAEZIH010000166.1 GCA_023416055.1 Pseudomonadota bacterium
CGGCGACCAGCACGACAGCGGTGGCGAGGGCGCACCACAGCAGGGCGAAGACCCGCCACTGCCCCGACTCGCCGCGGAAGAACCTGACCATGCCCGACCATGCGAAATCCCGCACAGATGTCCATGCAGATTGTGCGGAAATCCGCACACGAAGGCGCGCGGCCAGTGTGGGGCGCGGAAAAATTCCAAGTAAATCAATCACGCGCTCAGCCCCGCCCACATGCTTGTGCGCCCGCCCGCCCGGTCCTGATACTGACCTCAAGTCGCTGCGTCAGACAGCGAGGCAAGTCGGAGCCCGAGGGCTCATGGGAGGTCGCTTGATCGTATCCGCGCCGGCAGCGCGGGCGCCTGACGCCCGTCGTCCGTTCTATCGCAGCCTGTATTTCATGGTGCTGGTGGCCATCGTCGCCGGCGGCGCCGTCGGCCATTTCTGGCCCGATCTGGGAACCAGCCTGAAGCCGCTGGGCGACGCCTTCATCAAGCTGGTGAAGATGATCATCGCCCCGGTGATCTTCCTGACCATCGCCACCGGCATCGCCGGCATGCGCGATCTGGCCCGCGTCGGGCGGGTGGCGGCCAAGGCCTTCGGCTACTTCCTGTTCTTCTCGACCCTGGCCCTGATCGTCGGCCTGGTCATCGCCAACGTGGTCCAGCCCGGTCGCGGCCTGAACATCGACCCGGCCACCCTGAACGCCGGCGCCGTCGCGCAGTACGCCTCGGCCGCGCACGAGACGACCATCGTCGGCTTCCTGACCAGCATCATCCCGACCACCCTCGTCAGCGCCTTCGTCGAGGGCAACATCCTGCAGACCCTGTTCGTGGCCATCCTGTTCGGGATCGCCATGGCCGTCGTCGGGGACGCCGCCGCGCCGGTGCACCGCGCGCTCGATTCCCTCAGCCAGATAATGTTCAGGCTGGTCGCCATCCTGATGCGGGCGGCGCCGGTGGGGGCCTTCGGGGCCTTCGCCTTCACCATCGGCGCCTACGGCATCGGCGCCATCGCCAACCTGGCGGCCCTGATCGCCACCTTCTACCTGACCTCGCTGGTCTTCGTGCTGGGCGTGCTGGGCGCGGTCTGCTGGGCCAACGGCTTCTCCATCTTCCGCCTGATCGGCTACCTCAAGGAGGAGCTGCTTCTGGTCCTGGGCACCTCGTCGTCCGAGGCCGCCCTGCCCAGCCTGATGCAGAAGCTGGAGGTCGCCGGCGCGCCGCGCTCGGTCGTCGGCCTGGTCGTGCCCACCGGCTATTCGTTCAACCTCGACGGCACCAACATCTACATGACCATGGCGGCGCTGTTCATCGCCCAGGCCATGAACATCGACCTGACGCTGCAGGAGCAGGTGCTGCTGCTGCTGGTCGCCATGCTGAGCTCCAAGGGCGCGGCGGGGATCACCGGGGCCGGCTTCATCACCCTGGCCGCCACGCTGGCGGTGGTGCCGACCGTGCCTATCGCCGGCATGGCGCTGATCCTCGGCATCGACCGCTTCATGAGCGAGTGCCGGGCCCTGACCAACTTCGTCGGCAACGCCGTCGCCACCCTAGTGGTCGCCCGCTGGGAGGGCGACCTGGATCGCGACGCGCTGAAGGCCGCCCTCGGCGGACCGCCGAAACAGCTGGCCGCCGCCCCTGACCCCGCCGCGGGTCCGGGCGACCGGGATGTCATAACGGCCGACTGAAACGGCCGAACCGAAAACGGGAGGAAAGAGAATGAGGACTGTTCAACGCGCCGTGCTGCTGGGGAGCGCCGCCCTGGTCGCCCTGATGGCCTCCGCCGCCGGGGCCTGGGCCCAGACCGCGCCGGGCCAGCCGGCCTCCGATCCCGACGGCGAAGCCGCCGCGGTCGAGGACATCGTCGTCGTCGGCTCGCAGATCCGCGGGGCCAGCACCACCGCCGCCCTGCCCGTGGTGGTCTTCGACCAGGAGCAGATCGACGCCGTCGGCGCCACAACCGGCGACGAGCTGCTTCGCTCGATCCCGCAGATGGGCGACGTCCTGTTCGAACAGGCCAACAACCCGCAGACCAGCAACTCGGCCCGCGGCGACGTCAACTCGGTGAACCTGCGACAGCTGGGCGTCGGCAACACCCTGGTGCTGCTGAACGGCCGCCGGGTGGTGCAGCACCCGACCAGCCAGGGCACCTCGGACACCGGCACGGTGCCGGTGCTGAGCTACAATTCGAACGCCATTCCGGTGTCGGGCCTCGAGCGGCTGGAGGTGCTGCTGGACGGCGCGGCCGCCATCTACGGCGCCGACGCGGTGGCCGGCGTGGTCAACACCGTGCTGCAGAACGACTTCGACGGCCTGACCATGGAGGCCGAGTACAGCACGGTCGAGGGCACCGGCTATTCGACCTTCGAGGCCAATGTGTTCGCCGGCAAGGACCTGGACCGGGGCAACGTCTCCCTGTTCGCCAACTACAGCGATCGCGGCATGCTGATGGCCGACGAGCAGGACTTCACGGCCAGCGACGACATGCGGGCCTTCTTCGCCAACCAGCCGGGCTTCGAGACCTCGACGGCGCCGGACGGCCGTTCGTCGCACACCCCGTGGGCCCGGCTGAGCACGCCGGGCAGCACCACCGCCCTGCGGCCGCGCTCGGACGGCGTGGTCGTGGCCACGGCGGCGGGCGCCTTCCGCATCCAGCCCCAGAGCTTCGGCTGCGCCGGCGTGGACCTGAACGACGGCCTCTGCCTGGTCAGCGGGGCGGGGTCCTACAACGGCGACATCCGCGAGCTGCGCTACGACACCCGCCACGGCACCACCGTGCGCTCGGGGATCGAGCGGACCAACGTCTTCCTGACCGGCCATTACGAGCTGACCCCCTCGATCACCGCCTTCGGCGAGATCGGCTTCTACGGCGCCGAGAGCCGGGCGATCCAGCCGCCGGTGGTCAATCTGAACAGCCTTTGGATCCCGGCCTCCAACTACTGGAATCCGTTCGGCCCGATCACCTTCGCCGACGGTTCGGCCAACCCGAACCGCCTGCCCAACCTGACCAATGTGCCGGCCGAAGGCCTGCCGATCCTGCTGTCGAACTACCGCTTCGTGGACACCGGCTTCCAGGAGGTGACGGTCAAGAATTTCCAGTCACGCTTCCTCGGCGGCCTGCGCGGCGAATGGCGCGGCTACGACTGGGAAACGGCGCTGGTCTATTCGGTCGCCGAGGCCGAGGACATCTCGCCGAATATCAACATGACGGCCCTGCAGCAGCAGTTGGCGCTGTCCACCCCGGACGCCTACAACCCGTTCTCGGGCGGCTGCATCGACACCACCAGCTGGGGCGACTGCTCGCCCTCGTCGCAGGCGGCGATCGACGCCATCACCTTCGACATGCGCCGCTTCTCGCGCACCACCCTGTCGATGGCCGACATCCGCCTGTCGCGGCCGGACCTGTTCCAGCTGCCGGGCGGGCCCGTGGGCGTGGCCTTCGGGGCCGAGTTCCGCCGCGAGACCCAGCTGGACGACCGCGACGAGAACGTCGACGGCACCTTCACCTTCGTGGACATGGTGACCGGCGAGACGAACCTGTCGAACGTCTCGGCGGTCAGCCCCAACCCGGACACCCGCGGCAGCCGCACGGTCGCCGGCGCCTATCTGGAGTTCGCGGTGCCGATCGTCTCGCCCGAGATGAACATCCCGCTGGTCTACAGCCTGGACATGCAGGTCGCCGGCCGGGTCGAGGAGTATTCGGACTTCGGCTCGGTGGCCAAGCCGAAGATCGCCGTGGCTTGGGACGTCATCGACGGCCTCCGATTCCGCGGCTCCTATTCCGAAGGCTTCCGCGCGCCGAACCTGGAGCAGGTCAACGCGACCCAGTACGCCCGTCTGGCCGGCGCCGACGACTACTACCGGTGCCAGGCCGACATCGTGAAGGGGACCATCGACTCGATGAACCAGTGCTCGCGCGGCGCCAGCGCCTCGCTGCTGGTCGCCGGCAATCCTGACCTCGAGCCGGAAGAGAGCACCAACCTGTCCTACGGCCTGGTGTTCCAGCCGCGCTTCCTGCCCGAGCGCTTCGGCGACGTGACCTTCACGGTCGACCGCTGGCGCATCCAGCAGGACAAGATCGTGGGCCTGCTGGGAGCCCAGGCGGCGCTGGCCCTCGACTATCTGAACCGGATGGAGGGCGGCTCGAATCCCAACGTGGTGCGCGACGCGCCGGACGCGGACGACATCGCCTTCTTCGACGGCACCGGCCTGGCGCCGGTCGGCGAGGTGATCTCGATCAGCGACCGCTTCATCAACCTGCTGCCGCAGACGGTGTCAGGCTTCGACTTCGGATTTTCGTGGGCCAAACGCCGGACGGAATGGGGGACCTTCATCTTCCGCCTGAACGCATCGCAGCTGACCCGATACTCCCGTGAGCCGGGCGACATCATCGACACCCTGCACGCCGCCCGCGAGTCCGGAGCCATCGATCCGCTGACGCCGCTGCCCGACTCCAGTCAGCTGATCTCGCAAAACGGTCGGCCCGAGTGGAAGGTCTCGACCAGCTTCATCTGGCGCAAGGGGCCTTGGCGCGCCGGCCTGTCGACCCAGTACGTCAGCGACGTGCGCCAGACCGGCTTCCTCAGCGCCGACGGCACGCCGTGGGTGGTCGAGGATCAGCTGGTCGCCAACCTGTACGGCCAGTACGAGTTCGATGACGCCGGCCCGATTTCGGGCACGACCGTCAGGGTCGGGGTGCGCGACCTGACCGACGAAGGGCCGTCCCTGGCCGAGAACGGCTACCTCGGCTCGGTCCAGCGTCCCTATGGACGCTCGTGGTACGTCAACCTGTCCAGGTCGTTCTGATCCTGAGGCGGCGCGGGCTTCGGGCCGCGCCGCCGCCTGATGCGAAGGAGAAAGGCATGCGCCGACTTGCGGCCCTGATCGCCGGCCCCGTCCTCGCGCTGGCGGCCGCGCCGGCCAGGGCCGATGACGCCGCGCCGCCGGCGACCACGCCGATCGACTGCCCGGCTTCGGTCGGGGAGGGGGTCAGCTGCCTGTCGGGCCGCGACGCCAACGGGGCCTGGTTCGTCATAGCCCGACCGACCGACTGGAACGGGCGCCTGATCGTGCACGCGCATGGCGGCCCCCGCACGGGGGAGCCGAAGGCGGAGGATCCGCTGGAGGACCTTGACCGCTTCTCGGTCATGGTGCGCGAGGGCTACGCCTGGATCGGCTCGACCTACCGCCGGGGCGGCTATGGCGTGCGCATGGCGGCGGAGGACACGGACAACAGTCGCCGCATCTTCTGGAGCCTGTACGGGCGCCCCGAGCGGACCCTGCTGCACGGCCAGTCGTGGGGCGGCAATGTCGCGGCCAAGCTGTCCGAACTGTACGCCCTCGACGCCGACGGGGGCCGCAACTACGACGGCGTGCTGATCACCAATGGCGTCGTTTCCGGCGGGACCCGCGCCTACCAGTTCCGCGCCGGATTGCGGGCGGTCTATCAGTTCTATTGCCGCAATCACCCCGGTCCCGACGAGGCGGCCTATCCGGTCTGGCAAGGCCTGCCGCGGGGGATGGAGATGACCCGCGCCGAGCTGCGCCGCCGGGTCGAGGCCTGCACGGGCCTGGGCAAGGGTGTGCGCGACCGCACCCCGGCCGAGACGCGCCGCCTGCGCAATATTCTGGCCGTCACCGGCGTGCGCGAGGACCAGCTGGTCAGCCACCTGGCCTGGGCCACCTTCCTGTTCCAGGATCTGGTCCACGAGCGGCTGGACGGCGGCAATCCGTTCGACAACAGCGCGGTGGTCTATCGAGGCTCGACCGATGACGAGGCCCTGAACGCCGGGGTGGAGCGCTTCAGCGCCGACCCCGAGGCGGTGGCGAAGCTGGCCTATGACGCCGACCTGTCCGGCCTGATCGTCCTGCCGACCCTGACCCTCCACGCCTTGCGCGATCCGACCGTCAGCTATCGCTCGGAGGCGGTGTACGAGGCCATCGTGCGCAACGCGGGCCGGTCGCATCTCCTGATCCAGGCGGCGACGGACGAGGACACGCACAGCAAGCTGGCGGACGGCGGCTACCTGACCGCCCTGGCTGCGCTGGAACAGTGGATCAGCGACGACCGGCGGCCCGATCCGGCAGGCTTCCAGACCGCCTGCCAGGCGCTGGCGGCGCAGGCTGGATGCCGCTTCACGACGCCTCCCGCCTCCTGAGCCTCAGCTGCGGACGCGCCGCTCCTTCGGGAGGTAGGTGTAGCCGATGCCGCGGACGGTCTGGATGGGCTGCCCGTCGTTCAGGGTTTCGAGCTTCTGACGCAGGCGACAGACCGTGGTGCGGAAGGCGGCCGCCCCGCCGGCCTCCGAGCCGAGGGCGCGCGCGCCGTCCTCGCAGGTGAAGACGGCGCCCGGGCGGGTCAGGAACAGGTGCAGGACCGAGGCGTGGCCCGGGGTCAGCACCACGCTGCGCCCGGCCGGGCTGATGGCGCGCCGGGTGAGGGGATCC
>JAEZIH010000192.1 GCA_023416055.1 Pseudomonadota bacterium
CAGCGGCCCGAGCCAGGGCAGCCAGGCCGGCGGCCCGAAGCGGAACTCAGGCATCCACCTTGATGACGCCGCGCCGGATCTGGTCCAGCTCGATGGAGTCGAACAGGGCCTGGAAATTGCCCTCGCCAAAGGCCTGGTTGCCCTTGCGCTGGATGATCTCGAAGAAGATCGGGCCGAAGGTGTCCTGAGTGAAGATCTGCAGCAGCAGGCCGTCCTGCTCCGAGCCGTCGATCAGGATGCGGTTCTTGCGCATCCGCTCCACGTCCTCGCCGTGACCCGGCAGGCGTTTGTCGATCAGTTCGAAGTAGGTCTCGATGGTGTCCTGGAAGGGGATGCCGCGGCGCTTCATCTCCTCGACGGTCTCGAAGATGTCGTCGGTGGCCAGGGCGATGTGCTGGATGCCCTCGCCGTTGTAGCGGCGCAGGAATTCCTCGATCTGGGAATTCTCGTCCTGGCTCTCGTTCAGGGGGATGCGGATGGCCCGGTCGGGGGCGATCATCGCCTGCGAGAACAGGCCGGTCGCCTTGCCCTTGATGTCGAAATACTTCTGTTCCTCGAAGTTGAAGACATTGCCGTAGAAGCCCGACCAGTTGCGCATCTGGCCGCGGCGCACGTTGTGGGTCAGGTGGTCGAGGCAGTAGAGGCCGACGGAGTTCTTGCGCTCGGCCTCCTCCCAGCCCTCGATCTCGTCCCAGCCCTCGTAGAGCGAACCCTTCTCGCCGTACTGGTCGACGAGATAGAGCAGCGAGCCGCCGATGCCCTGCAGGATGTAGGGATAGTCGTTGCCCAGGGCGCCGCCGTCGTGGCCCTCGGCCGGGCGGGCGCCGCGCGCCACCGCGCCGTCGTAGGCGGCCTTCGCATCGGCGACGCGGAAGGCCATGCCGTTGGCCGACGGGCCGTGCTCGCGGGCGAACTCTTCGGACTGGCCGCGCGGCTTGAGGTCGACCAGCAGGGTGATGTCGCCCTGCTTCATGCGCACGGCGCCGGTGGCCGGGTTCACGTGGGTGCGGGTGAAGCCCATCAGCTCCAGCCGCGCGGCCATGGCCTCGGGCTCGGGGCCGGTGAATTCGACGAACTCGAAGCCGTCCACGCCGAGCGGATTCTCCTGGTCCAGCCGGGCGGCGGCTTCGGATTGCGGGGCGTCGTGCATGAGGCGTCTCCTGAATGGTTCGCGGCGGAACCTAGTGGCGGCGGGCCGCCAAGCCAAGGTCGGCGCGGTCACATGCAGGGGAGGCGGATCAGGACTCCGGCCGGGGCGGGGCGGCGTGGACGCCCGCGTGGCCGTGATGGCGCAGGTGGCTCTCGTCGATCTCGCGGATCAGGCCCTCGGCCTTCTCCTTGCCGACGAGGTGGATGAGGGCGTCGATCTTGGCCTCGACCCGGTCGTCGTTCTCCTTGGAGGCGGGCGAGCCGACGTAGAGGAAATAGGCCAGGCCAACGACCTGCCAGAGCAGCTGAAGAAACTCCGACTGCCAGTTCTCGAAGGTGTCGCGGCCCATTTCGAGCAGGTAGGGCGAGAGCTCGGCCGCCTGGCCATGCGACGACTGCTCCTCGACGAAGGCGAACCAGCCGAACAGCCAGTGCAGGCCGATCGAGACGGTGAAGAAGGCCAGGGTGATCCAGGCGTAGGCGTATTTCTTCAACATGGCGGCGTGTCCCTCTGCGGGCGGGGGCGGCGGCTATCGGGTCGCTTCGGCGCCCTCGGGCGAGAGCGAGCCGGCGTCTGCCGGGGGCAGCTCCGCGGGCTGGACCGTGTGGCCGGCCGCGGTGTCGGCGGCGCGATCGTCGTTGGCGCTCCAGCTGGTCCAGACGTAGGCCCCGGCGATGACGAACAGCAGCAGGACCAGCAGGAGGACCACGCCATTGAAGCGGGGGGTGCGTTTCGGGCCTTCGGTGCGGGCGGGTTCGGGATGGGTCACGGGCGTCTCCGGGTGTCGGCCAGCGTAACCGCTGGACCCGCCGCCGCGTTCCCCTATCAGGCGCCTTGAAGGTCGGGCGGGCCGGCGTTGCGTTCCAGCCGCATGACAAGGCGGTCGTCCTCGAACACCTCCACCCCCTCGCAGCTGGCGTGCTGCTGCAGCTGGCCGAAGGCGACCGTGGCCGCCTCGCCATCGTGGCGGCAGTCGGCGAAGTCCAGCGCCGGCCGGCGTCCGCTGCGGTCGAAGAAATGGAACTGGTAGATGCGCATCGGCGGACGGGCCTCGGTGACGTCGTCACCCAAGCCCGGCCCGCCGGCGCTGTCTGTCAGCCGCCGGACATACCGGCGGTCGGCGTCAAGGGCGGCCGACCACGGCGTCCACCGAGCCGGTGGTCACCGGGTGGTAGCCCGGACGCGCCTCGGCGTAGATGCGGCGGGCGATTGGCCGGCCCCAGTCGCCCTCGGCCCACAGGCTCTGGAACAGCGGCAGGACGAATTTCCGCCGGCCCATGCTGGTGAGGAATTTCTCCAGCGTAGGCACCGCCGGCTGGTAGCGGTGCTGGACGGCGATCTGCAGCCAGCCGAACAGCACCTCGGCGTTGCCCTCGTCGCGCAGATGGAGGGTGGATTCGAGATCGGCCAGCTGGGCCTCGGTCAGCCAGTCGGCGCCTTCGCCCTGGCCGTCGGGCCGCCAGGCGAGGAAGCGCTGGCGCTCCTGCGTCGACCAGCCCGCCCACGGGATGGCCGAGGCCGGGCCCTTGTCGGCGAAGAAGGCGCGGGCGGCGGCGTCCACCGGCGCGAAGGCGTCGGACACCGGGGGAACCCAGTTCGACGGCATGCCCGGCTGATAAATCCAGGCGTCCATCATCAGCTGCTGCTCCAGCGCTTGGTCGCCCTGGATCAGGTGGGCGCGGATGTCCTCGAGGAAGCGCTCGGTGGTCATCGGCCGGAAGGCGTTGCGGTCGAAATAGCCGGTCAGCCAGGCATCGAAGCGCGGGCGGCCGACGATGCGCTCGATGGTGTGCAGGAAGGCGGCGCCCTTTTCGTAGGCGACGTCGTTCATGCCGTCGTCGGGGTCGCGGCCGGCGAGGTCCAGCTTCAGCCGGGTGTCGGCGGCGGGCAGGTCGGCCAGCGTCGACTGCAGGTCGCCCCAGCCGAGCGACTGCAGCATCAGGGCGCGGTCGCGGCCCTCGACCGCCTCCATGATCCGGTTCTCGAAATAGGTGGTGAAGCCCTCGTTGAGCCAGAAGTCCGCCCAGGTGGCGTTGGTCACGAGGTTGCCGGACCACGAGTGGGCCAGTTCGTGCGCCACCAGCGAGACCAGCGAGCGGTCGCCGGCGATGATGGTGGGCGTGGCGAAGGTCAGGCGCGGGTTCTCCATGCCGCCGAAGGGGAAGCTGGGCGGCAGGATCAGCAGGTCGTAGCGGCCCCAGCGATAGGGGCCGTAGAGCTGCTCGGCGGCGTCGACCATGGCGGCGGTGGGGACCAGCTCGTCATGGGCGGCGCGCAGCATCGAAGGCTCGGTCCACACCCCGGTGCGCCCGTCGATGGCCTGGAAGGCCACGTCGCCGACACCGACCGCGATCAGATACGGCGGCACCGGATTGGTCATGCGGAAGCGCCAGGCGGTCTGGCCGGAGGCGGCCGGCTCGCTGCCGAGGGCCTCGGCGCTCATCACCACCTTGAGGTCCGACGGGGCGGTGATGCGGGCGTCCCAGGTCTGGCGAATGCCGGGGCTGTCCTGGGTCGGCACCCAGGTGCGCGTCAGGATGGCCTGGCCCTGGCTGAACATGTAGGGGCGCTGGCCGCCGGCGGTCTGGGCCGGGGTCAGCCACTGCAGGGCGGCGGCGTCGGGGCGGGTGGAATAGTCGATCAGGATCGCCGCCCGCTGGCCGGGCTGAATCGACGGCAGGGCGACGGTGAGCGCCTGGCCGAGGATCGGATCGGCCTCGCCCAGCCGATAGTCCAGCGGCCCGGCGTTCGAGCGGACCGCGTGGATGTCCAGATCGCGCACGTCGAACACGATCTCTGTGGCGCCCGATTCCGCCGTGACCTCCAGCAAGGCCGTGCCCGAGAGGGTCTTCGCCTCGAAGTCGGCGGCGAGGTCCAGCGAGACGTGGACGACGCGGGCGATCTCGGGCCGGGCCCAGGAGTGGACGTCCCGCACGTAGTCGGCCGGGGCCACGGCGGCGGCGACCGGCGGCATGTCGGAGCCATTCGGTGTCGTGGCGCAGCCTCCGGCGGCGACGGCGAGGGCGAGGGCGGATACGAGGCCGAACGTGCGGATCATCGGGGCGTCCTTTGCGAATGTGCGCGGACAACGCCCCGACCGGCGCGAAAGATCAACCCCCGATCAGGTCCCGGTCGCGGCCGGGGCCAGGTTGCGGGCCTTGAACAGCCGCCCGCGCTCGGCGACCAGCACGAAGACCAGGGCGATCAGGCCCATGGCCGTGAAGCCGAGCGCCATGGGGGCCACCGAGCCGTTGAACTGCTGGCCGATCAGGAAGCCGAGCAGGGAGCCGATCGTGGTCGAGATAAAGCCCTGGGCCGAGGAGGCGGTGCCGGCGATATGGCCCATCGGCTCCATGGCCATGGAGCCGAAATTGCCGGCGATCAGACCGAAGCAGAACATGGTCAGGCCCTGCAGGACGGCGAAGGTCAGGATGGTCTCGTGCCCGGCGAGGGTGACCGCGGCGTGGATGGCCGCCATGGCGATGAAGCCGAGCAGGGCCGAGTGCGAGATCAGCCGCGAGCCCAGCCGCTCGACCAGGCGGGCGTTGAGCAGGGAAGCCACGGCGATGCCGCCGGCGACCATGGCGAAGACGGTGGTGAACAGCTCCGGCGCCTCGAAGACGTCGAAGAAGATCTGCTGGCTGGAGTTGATGAAGCCGAACAGGGCGCCGGTGATGGCGGTCATGGCCAGGGTGTAGCCGATCGACTGGCGATTGGTGACGGCCTGGCGGAAGGCCGAGGCGATGCGGCCGACCTGGATCGGCATGCGGTCTTCCGGGTGCAGGGTCTCGGGCAGGCGGATGGCCGCCCACAGCATGAAGGCGCCGCCGGCGAGGGCGAGGACGCCGAAGATCCACGGCCATGGCGCGACGCTGAGAACCAGCTGGCCGAGGGTCGGGGCGATGATCGGAATGCCGAGGAAGACGAGGAAGCTGAGCGACATGACCCGCGCCATGGTGCGGCCGCTGTAGCGGTCGCGGACGATCGACACGGCCAGCACGCGCAGAGAGGCGGCGCCCAGACCGGTGCCGACGCGGGCCGCGATCAGCAGCTCGAAGCTGGTGGCGAAGGCGGCGAGGACGCTGAACAGGACATAAAGCGACAGGCCGATCATCAGGATCGGCTTGCGGCCGAAGCGGTCGGCCAGCGGGCCGTAGACCAGCTGGGCCACGCCGAAGCCCAGCAGGTAGGCGGTGATGATCCACTGCCGGCTGTTCTCGTTCGCTACCCCCAGTGCGTCGCCGATGGCCGGCAGGGCGGGCAGCATGGCGTCGATAGCCAGGGCGTTGAGCGCCATCATCATGGCGATCAGGGCGACGAATTCGGGGAAGCCCGGGCCCTTCAGGGCGGGCGCGGCGGGGGAGGTCATCGGGGCCAGATGGGGGGCGTACGGCGGCGCACAACCCGCGAACCGCCAGAAAATCCCGGCCGGTTTGAAAAAGCGCCGCCGGGCTGGCAGGACGGCGTCAGCTTCAGACAAGGATGGCCGAGATGACCGAACCCTTCCCCGTCACCATCTTCCACAACCCTGCCTGCGGCACCTCGCGCAACGTGCTGGAGATGGTGCGCGCCGCCGGACACGAGCCCGAGGTGGTGGAGTATCTGAAGACCGGCTGGGACGCAGAGGGGCTTGGCGCCCTGCTGCAGGCGGCCGGCCTGACCCCGCGAGAGGCGATGCGGACCAAGGGCGACCTGGCCCGCGAGCTGGGCCTGCTGAACGACGGCGTCAGCGACGGGGCCATCCTGACGGCCATGGTCGAACACCCCGTGCTGGTCGAACGCCCGCTGGTGAGGACGCCGAAAGGCGTCGTACTGGCGCGCCCGAAGGAGAAGGTGCTGGAGGTTCTGTAACGGCCTTTGGTGCGGGCGGTCGGGCTCGAACCGACACTCCTTTCGGAACCGGATTTTGAGTCCGGCGCGTCTACCAGTTTCACCACGCCCGCACAGGCCGTTTGGCAGGCGCGACAGGTAGCGCGCGGATCGTAGCGAGGCAATCGGAGACAGGCGCGAGCGGAAGATCGCGCCAGCCCGGTTCAGCCCAACCTGAAGACGGTCCTGAACGAGATGCGCCGGACAGGGACAGGCTGGGTCCGGTCCTCGGCGCGCACCCGCGCGCGTCGGGCGGCGTCCAGCGTGGCCTTGCCGAAGCGGCCGTCATGCGGGTGCTCCATCTCGATGACGCAGTCCCGCAGGCTGCCCTCCTCCGTGGTCAGGCAGGTGGTGACGGCGAAGCCGCTGGCGTAACGCGTAGAGGGATAGCGTGGCCGCGGCGCGCGCTCCCAGAGCACCCCGCCGGTGAGCCCCGATGCGCCGATCGCCTCGAGCTCCGCATCGCGCGGATCGACCAGCGGCCGCTCGCAGGCGGTCAGGGCCTCGTCGACTGCGCTGGCCGAGGCAGGCAGTTCCACGTCGAAGCGCAGGTTGCGGCCGTCCCCGGCCCCGCCCGGGACCGTCACCTTCAGCGCGCCGCCCAGGCGGAACTCCCGTGCGAGCGGAGCGGGGAAGTCGCCGACCACCACGGTGCTCTCGGTCGTGGCGTTCCACATCGTCTGACGGGGCGCTTCGTCGCGGAAGGCGAGTTCGAGCATGCGGCGATCCTCTCGCGAGGGCGGCAGGCCGGCGATCACCACGTTGAAGGACTCGTCGATGCAGCGGAAGGCGACGCTGAGTCCGTTGTCGAAGGTGGTGTAGGCCAGAACGGTCTTCCTCGCCGGATCGCGGCTGACGTCCCAGTCTTCCGCGGACTCTTGGGCGAGAGCCGGCAGGGCGATGACAGAGACGGTCAGCAGGATGAGGGCGCGTTTCATTATACAATCCCGACGGGAACAGTCCGGTGGCGTGCGGGAAGCCGGCCCGGCCGTCAAGCGGCACGGCGACTCAGTCGACCTGAAGGTGGCCGTCGGGCTGGCCGGCCTGGATGCGGCGGGCGCGGATGAAAATTTCGATGCGCTGGGAAAGTACAAGGCCGACGGCCAGCAGCATGAAGGCGTCCTGCACGGCGAGGACGTTCAGACCCCATTCGGCGGCGTGCGGCTCAAGCACCGCGCGCAGGCCCTGACGGCCGAGCAGCAGGACTACGATCAGGATCATGCCGAGGGGCGAGGACTGGGCCTTCAGGGTCCCGTCGGGATCCTTGTGGATGACGACCATCCGGCCCCGCTGCCAGCCGAGCAGGGCGCCCAGCACGAGGCCGCCGGCCAGCATGGCCCAGTCGGCCGGGCCGAACACCGTATGGTCGGGATCGAAGGTGATCGTCGCCCACAGGCCGAGGCAGATCATGGCCACGACGATCACGGGCACGACCCACATCCAGCGCAGGCGCAGGGTGCGCGGCCGCCGGTTGCGCATCAGCACCAGCGGAAACATCACCGCCACCACGATGAGCGGAATCAACTGTTCGGTCGACATCAAGGAAGCCCCCGTTCGCCCCGCCTCGGGCGCGAACCTGTCGAAGGTTTAACCCGTACCGCGCATCCGTAAAGCCGCGTCGTCACCTCCTGAGCGACAGGGAGACGACGATGAAGACGAGACATCTGTTCAGCGCGGTCATAGGGGCGGTGCTGCTGTCCTGCCAGGGACCGGCGGCGGTGCTGGCCCGGGAGCCGGCGCCCGGCGCGGCCCCGGCCACGCCGCAGGCGGCGATCACCGCGGCGCACAGGGCGTGGGCCCTGGACGTGCTGGACCGGCGGCTGGCCCACTATGTGATGGTCGATCGCATTCCGGCCATCCGCGCGCGGCTGCAGGCGCGGCGCGAGGCCCTGATGGCCCTGACCGATCCCGAGGCCTTCCGCGCGGCCCTGAACGCCGAGCTGCTGGCGGTCTCGGGCGACAAGCATCTGCAGGTGTGGATCGAGGGGCGCAGCCGCGACGAGGTCGAGGCGGCCGGCGAGCGACCGACGATGGAGCAGCTGGCCGCGGACGAGGCGGCGAACGGCTGGGGCCTGCGCGAGGCGCGGGTGCTGGACGGCGGCGTCGCCTATCTGAACCTGGCCTCGTTCAGCGGCCATCCCGACTCTCCGGCGGCGATCGATGCGGTCATGGAGCGACTGGCCGGCGCCCGCGCCCTGGCGCTGGACCTGCGCGAGAACCTGGGCGGCGGCGAGCCGTCGCTGCGCCAGCTGATGGGGCATCTGGCGCCCGAGCCGATGCGGCTGGAGGACATCCAGTTCCGACGCTGCCGGCCGAACCCCGACGATCCCGAGGACTGCATCGCCGACGGCCGCGACACGGTCGAGCGGTACGCCCATGCCGTCGCCGCCCCGGCCTTTCCGGACCAGCCGATACTGGTGCTGGTGGGCCCCGGCACGTTCTCGGCGGCGGAGGCGGTCGCCTATGACCTGCAGGCGACGGGCCGTGCGGTGGTGATCGGCGAGACCACCGGCGGCGGGGCCAATCCCTCGATCGCCATGGATCTGGGGCCGTGGTTCACCGTCATCATGCCCATCGGCGAGGCGCGGCATCCCGTGACCGGAACCAACTGGGAAGGCGTGGGGGTGAAGCCGGACGTGGCCGTGCCGGCGGAGCGGGCGCTGGAGGAGGCGCTGCGGCGGCTGGGCTAGGCCGGCCCCACCGTCTGTTCGATGGCGCCGAAGATGGAGTGGTGGGCGTCGTCGAGCATCTCGATGCGCACCGTGTCGCCGTGCTTGAGGAAGGGGGTCTCGGGCTTGCCGCGCAGGATGGTCTCCACCGTCCGCACTTCGGCGATGCAGGAGTAGCCCAAGCCGCCCTCACTGACCGGCTTGCCGGGGCCGCCGTCGGCGTCGCGGTTGGAGACGGTGCCCGAGCCGATGATCGAGCCGGCGACGAGGCTGCGCGTCTTGGCGAGGTGGGCGACCAGGGTCCCGAAATCGAAGGTCATGTCGACGCCGGCGTCGGCCTTGCCGAAGTCCAGGCCGTTGAGCTGGACGGTCAGCTCGCCGTGCAGCTTGCCGTCCTTCCAGCGGTCGCCGAGGGCCCCGGGGGTGACGAAGACCGGCGACAGGGCCGAGGCGGGCTTGGACTGGACGAAGCCGAAGCCCTTGGCCAGTTCGGCCGGGATCAGGTTGCGCAGCGAGACGTCGTTGACCAGGCCGACCAGGCGGATGTGCGACAGGGCCTCCTCGCGGCTCACGCCCTGGGGCACGTCGCCGGTGACGACGACCACCTCCGCCTCGAGGTCGCAGCCCCAGGCCTCGTCCTTCAGCGGAATCGGGTCGCGCGGGGCGAGGAAGTTGTCGGAGCCGCCCTGGTACATCAGCGGGTCGGTCCAGAAGCTCTCGGGCATTTCGGCGCCGCGCGCCTGCCGCACGAGGGCGACGTGGTTCACATAGGCCGAGCCGTCGGCCCACTGATAGGCGCGGGGCAGGGGCGAGGCGGCCTCGCGCTCGTGGAAGCGGCCGCGCGGCACGGCGCCGTGTTCGAGGCTTTCCGCCAGCGCCCTCAGCTGCGGCTCAACCCGCTCCCAGTCGTCCAGCGCCGCCTGCAGCGTCGGGGCGATGAGGAAGGCGTCGGTGAACCAGGCGAGATCGTTGGAGACGACGACGAGGCGGCCGTCACGGCCGTGCTTGAGAGAGGCGAGTTTCATGCCCCCGGCTTAAGCGGTTTCCTCGCGCGGGGGAACAGGGGCGGCGTCAGTGGTCGCCGCCGTGGCTGAGGCGGGGGCGCGCCTCGCCGGGATTGCACAGCTCGGCGACCACGGCGCGCATCTCGGCCTCCCGCAGGGAGCGGTGCCGCCAGTGGTCGTTGAAGTCGGAGACGGCGAGGCGCAGGGCGCGGTTGCGCTCCTTTGCGGTCATGGCCCGCCTGTCTTGATCGGGCGTGTGGGGCGGATGCGCGGCGCCGCCGGCGTGGACCGAGACGATGGTGACGTTGCCGGAGGCCGCGGGAGCGGCGGGGGCATGGTTGTCGTGGCCGTCGTCGGAGTCGTGACCGCCGTCGTGGCCGTGCTCGTGGCTGGAAGGATGATCGTTGTGGTGGTGCGGGTCGGACGCCACGCCGTCGATCGCCTTCTTCAGGTCCTCGACGCGGGGGGACAGGCCGCCGCAGAAGGTCAGGGTCTTGCCCAGCCGGGCGCGGATCACGCGGTCGAGGTGGGCGGCGCGGGCGGGCAGCGATTCGGTGTCGGCCTTCATGGCGGACTTGGCGGCGTCGTTGACCGCCTCCCAGATCGCCCCGGCG
>JAEZIH010000198.1 GCA_023416055.1 Pseudomonadota bacterium
TTGCCACTCGGCACGGTGAAGTCTCATGTCAAACGTGGTCTGGATAAACTCCGCGCGCGGCTCCAGCCGGAACCCGCTCAAACCCTGGGGAGATCGCAGCATGTCGGCTGACGAATTCGATCCCTTCATCGAGCGCCTGTTCGCCCGCACGCCGCCCACGCCCGACGCGCCCCTGTTCACCGCCAGGGTCGAGCAACGGCTGCAGAAGGGCTCGCGCCTTCGCTTCCTGGCCCTGTCGCTGGCCGGTTTGGTGGGCGGCGTGGTGGCGGTCCGCGAGACCATGCAGGTCGACATCGAACTGGGCGCCCGCGACGGCGTGGTCGCCGGCGACGCCCTCGGCCAGGGCATCCAGACCGCCTCGCTGAATGTCCAGGACACGATCCAGTCCGTCCTCGAGCAGGCGGGCATGGCCAATCTCGAACTGGGCTCCATGGGCGGCATGCAGCTGTTCTGGATCGCCGCGGGCGCGCTCATCGCCGTGGCTGCGGCAGGGGTGATGAGGCTGTCCCAGGAAGTCTGATCCGGACCCCGGTCCGGATCAGAGGCTGACGGGCCGCTCCCGGCGTCCTATCTACGGGGCCCGAACAGGAGGCCTCCATGTCCAGCCACAAGCAGGAAACCGTCCGCCGCCTCGCCGCGCCCGACATCCTGGCGCGCAAGGGCGGCGAGCCCGTCGTCTGTCTGACAGCCTACGACGCGCCGACCGCGGCCCTGCTCGACGAGCATTGCGACCTGCTGCTGGTCGGCGACAGCGTCGGCATGGTCGTCCACGGCATGCCCAACACCGTCGGCGTGACCCTGGAGATGATGATCCTGCACGGGCAGGCCGTGATGCGCGGCTCGAAGCGGGCCATGGTCGTGGTCGACATGCCGTTCGGCTCCTACGAGGGCGGCAAGGAGCAGGCCTACGAGAACTGCGCCCGGGTGATGAAGGAGACCGGCGCCCAGGGGGTGAAGCTGGAGAGCGGCCCGACCGTCGCCGAGACCATCGCCTATCTGGTCCAGCGCGGCATCCCGGTCATGGGCCACGTCGGCCTGCGGCCCCAGGCCGTGCTCACCGACGGCGCCTTCAAGGCCAAGGGGCGGACCGACGAGGAGCGGCTGCGGGTCATGGCCGAGGCCGAGGCCACCGCCGACGCCGGCGCCTTCGCTATCGTCATCGAGGGCGTGGCCGAGGGCCTGGCCCGCGACATCACCGCCGCGGTCGACAAGCCGACCATCGGCATCGGGGCCTCGGCCGCCTGCGACGGCCAGATCCTCGTCACCCCCGACATGCTCGGCGTGTTCGACTGGACGCCGAAATTCGTCCGTCGCTACGCCGACCTGCGCGGCGAGATCGACCGGGCCGTCGGAAGCTACGCCGCGGACGTCCGCGCCCGCCGTTTTCCTGCCGAAGTCGAGACCTACTTCTCGAAAAAGCCGGTTTCCCCGTAACGGCCGCGTTGCGGCGGATGAAGCGAGCCTCTAGGGTCCGGCCGGTTGGATTTTCTGCGACTTTTGGGGCGACGCTACCGTGGTTGATGTCTTCGATCAGGTCGAGGAGGAGCTTCGCTCCGATCGATACAAGCGGCTGGCCCGCACCTGGCTGCCGGTCATCGGCGGCGTGCTTCTGGTCGCCCTGATCGCCGCCCTGTCGTGGTGGGGCTGGCAGAAGATGGAGACGTCCAGGGCCGACAAGGCCTCGATCGCCTACCAGCGCGGCCTCGATTCGCTGGAGGCCAGCAACCTGGTCGGCGCCGACGCCGCCTTCACCCAGGCCGCCACCGAGGGCAACGCCGCCTACAAGGCGCTGGCCCTGAACCACCGCGCCGGCATCGCCGTGCAGCAGAATCGCATTCCCGCAGCCGTGGAGCTGTTCGAAGAGGCCGCCCAGGCCTCGCGCGATCCGCTGATGCGCGACTCCTCCGCCCTCAAGGCCGCCCTGCTGCTGCTCGATACGGCGTCGCTGGAAGACATCCAGGCCCGGCTTGAGCCGCTGATGAAGGAAGGCCGGCCCTTCCGCGCCTTCGCCCGCGAGGCGCTCGCCATGGCCCAGCTGCAGAACGGCAAGACCGCCGAGGCCCGCCAGACCCTGGTGGTGCTGAAGAACAGCCTCGACACCCCGCCGGAGATCAGCCAGCGCGCCGAACTCGCCATTTCGGCGATCGACGAGGGGACGGCCGCCAACCTGCCTGCCATCACCGGCGCCATGGCCGCGCTGGAAACCCCGCCCGCGCCCGCCGCCAACGCCCCGGCCGAGCCGGCCCGTCCGTGAACCCCGCTTTCAGGTCTTCCGCCATGAACCGCGTGCTCAAAGTCGCCCTGCTGTGCGGCCTCGCCGTCACCGTCGCCTCGTGCGGCACGGTCCGCCGGGCCCTGCCTTTCGGCCTCGGAGGCTCCGACCAGCCCGCGGCCACCGCGACGGCCGGCGAGCGCGTCTCGGTGCTGGAGTTCGAGCAGCAGCTGGCCCCGTCAGCCGCCCTGGCGGGCCGTGACTTCTTCCTGCCCGGCCCGCAGCCGGCCCTCGCCTGGACCCAGCCCGGCGGCAATGCCGAGAACGCGGTCGAGCACGTCGCCGCCGCCGCCGACTTCACCGTCGCCTGGCGCCGTGACATCGGCGCCGGCTCGTCCGACACCCGCCAGGTCATGGCCCCCGTCGTGGCCGACAACGGCCGCGTCTTCGTCCTCGAC
>JAEZIH010000143.1 GCA_023416055.1 Pseudomonadota bacterium
GAACAGGGCGGTGATCGGAGCGGCGGTGGTGCCGTCGGGACGGATCGGACCGGGGCCGGCGCGCTCGAGCAGTTTGGGCAGTTCGGTGAAGACGGTCGGGGTATAGCCCTTGGTGGTCGGCGGCTCACCGGCGGCGAGGCCGATCTCGCGCTGGGCCATGGCGAAGCGGGTGACCGAGTCCATCAGGCACAGGACCTCGAGGTCCTGGTCGCGCAGGAATTCGGCGCAGGCCATGGTCATATAGGCGGCCTGGCGGCGCTTGAGGGCCGGTTCGTCGGAGGTGGCGACGACGACGATGGCGCGCTTCAGGCCTTCCTCGCCCAGCGTCTCCTCGATGAACTCGCGCACCTCGCGGCCGCGTTCGCCGATCAGGCCGACGACGACGGCGTCGCAGGTGGCCTGACGGGCCAGCATGGACAGCAGCACCGACTTGCCGACGCCCGAGCCGGCGAAGATGCCGAGGCGCTGGCCGCGGCAGGTGGTGGTGAAGACGTCCATGGCGCGCACGCCGAGGTCGAGCCGCTCGCCGACCCGTCCGCGCGAGTGTGCCGGCGGCGGCGGGGCGCGCAGGGGATAGGCGGCCGGGCCCTGGGGCAGCGGACCCTTGCCGTCGATGGGATTGCCGAAGGCGTCGATGATGCGGCCCAGCCAGGCGGTGGTCGGCCGGACGGCGGCAGCCGAGGAGACGATGCGGATGTCGGCGCCGGGGGCCACGCCCTCGACCGGGCCGAACGGCATCAGCAGGGCCTTGGCGTCGCGAAAGCCGACCACCTCGGCCGGCAGCGGCGTCTGGCGCCCGCGGGCGATCTCGGCCCGGGCCCCGACAGCCAGGCGGGACAGACCGCCGCGCGACTCGATCAGGAGCCCGTTCACGCCCGCGACCTTGCCGGTCACGACCAGCGGATCGATCGCTTCGACGGCGGCGGCGAGATTGCGCAAGTGAAAGCCCCGGAACAGGCGTTCAGGGATGCGCTGACATGGTTAACGGGTAGTGAAGGGGGCGGGCGGAAGGGAGGCTTGGGAGGCGTCCGGCCGGGGGAAAATCGCCCGAGGCGCCTTGCGCCGGGCCGCGGGCGCCTATCTCTAGGCGACCGCCCAATCGGGAGAGCCCCCAATGTCAGACGCCGCCTATGATCCGTCCCGCCATCTGAAGTCCGGGCGCGGGAAGGTCTATCCGTCCATCATCGAGACCATCGGGGACACGCCGCTGGTGGGTCTGCCGCGGCTGTCGGCGGAGCTGCAGCCCAAGGGGCGGGTGCTGGCCAAGCTGGAGTTCTTCAATCCGATCGCCTCGGTGAAGGACCGCATCGGCGTGGCCATGATCGAGGCGCTGGAGCAGGCCGGCAAGCTGGGGCCGGAGTCGGTGTTGATTGAGCCGACCAGCGGCAATACCGGCATCGCCTTGGCCTTCGTGGCGGCGGCGCGCGGCTATCGCCTGATCCTCGTGATGCCCGAGAGCATGTCGCTGGAGCGGCGCAAGATGCTGGCCCTGATGGGGGCGGAGCTGGTCCTGACCCCGGCCGAGAAGGGCATGAAGGGCGCCATCGCCACGGCGCAGGAGTTGCTGGAGCGGACGCCGGGCGCGATCAGTCCGTCGCAGTTCGACAACCCGGCCAATCCCGCCATCCACCGCGTCACCACGGCCGAGGAGATCTGGAACGACACCGGCGGCGAGGTGGACGTCGTGGTCTCTGGCGTCGGCACCGGGGGCACCATCACCGGCGTCGGTCAGGTGCTGAAGCCGCGCAAGCCCTCGGTGCGGATGATCGCGGTCGAGCCGGCGGATTCACCGGTGCTGTCGGGCGGCCAGCCCGGGCCGCACAAGATCCAGGGCATAGGCGCCGGCTTCGTCCCCTCGATCGTCGACAGGTCGGTGATCGACGGGGTCGAGCAGGTCAGCAACGACGAGGCCTTCGACATGGCCCGCAAGGCGGCGCGCCTTGAGGGCATTCCGGTCGGCATCAGCTCGGGCGCCGCCCTGGTCGCGGCCTTCCGACAGGCTGCGCGTGACGAGAACGCCGGCAAGACCGTCGTGGCCATCATCCCCAGCTTCGCCGAGCGCTATCTGTCGACGGCCCTGTTTGAAGGCCTGTAGGGCCGGCGACAGCGTCACAGGCGGTTAACCGCATTCGGCCTAGCATCGCGGGCCATGTCCGAGCCTGCATCCGCCATGCCCGAGGAGGACGCGCCCGCCGCGGGCGGCTTCCGCGCGCGTCAGGCGCTGCTGAAACGGCTGGCCGACGTCGTTTCGCTGCCGGGCAGCCGGGTCAATGCGTTCGAGCGCGCCGTGACGGGCGACCTGCTGGTGGAGATGCTGCGGCTGGCGTCGCACGAGGACCGCAAGCGGGTGGCCGCGCGGCTGGCGCCGCTGGCCGAGGCGCCCAACGCCCTGGCGCGGATGCTGCTGAGGGACGAGCCCGACATCGCCGGCCTGCTGATCGAGCAGTGCGCCTCGCTCTCGGATGCGGACCTGGTGGCCTGCGCGCGCGATACGACCACCGAACATCGCTTCCTGATGGCGAGCCGCCGCGGACTATCGGAGGTGGTCACCGAAACCCTGCTGGGCTTCGGCGAGAGCCAGGTGATCGAGGCGGTGCTGCGCAACACGACCGCGCGGCTGAGCCAGGTGGCGGTCGAGAACGTCGTCAGCCTGAGCCGCGGCGACCGGCAGCTGTGCGGGCACCTGCTGAGGCGGCCGGAGCTGCGGCCCTCGGGGGCCTATGTGATGTTCTGGTGGTGCGGGCCGGACGACCGGCGCACCATCCTGCAGCGGTTCGCCGTGTCGCGGGAGGTCATGCAGGAGGTGGCGGAGGACGTCTTCGCCATGGCCGCCGCGGAGAACTGGCAGGACCCGGTGTCGCGCAAGGCGCTGCAGTTCATCGAGCGCCGGCAGAGGAACCGCGCGGCGATCGAGAAGAGCCCCTACGCCAGTCTGGAGCAGGCGGTCGAGACGGCCGCGAGGCACGGGCTGACCCGTGAGGCGGCGACCGAGATCGCCTATCTGTCAGGGGTAAAGCCGATCACCGGGGCCAAGATCATGGGCGACGCCGGGGGCGAGCCGCTGGCCATATTGTGCAAGGCGACCGGTCTGGCGAAGAGCCATCTCGCCGACCTGTGGCGGTCGATGCGCCGGCCGGAGACGGGCGGGGACGGCTCGCCTGACCCGACGTGGGAACGAGTGCAGGTCACCTACGACATGCTGGCGGTCGACCGGGCGCAGACGGTGCTGCGCTACTGGAATTGGTCGCTTTCTTCTGCACTTACGCCCGCTCTACTGAGGGCCATCCGGGAAGGCGAGGAAGACGGCATCGACGACTATTCCGCTGCCGAGCGCGCCGCGATGCTGGCGCTGGCGGAAAACTTCGGCCGCTGATCTGCAGCTGCAGTATAGCCGCTCTAGTCTGTTAACCGCGCTGGTCGACGGCCACGAATACGTGGTTGCGTGAATCGACCCCGGTCTTTATTCACCCATGCCACGGGCCGAGTTCAGGTTCCGCAAAAATCACATACTGGGTGAGGCGCGTATGGAAGAGAATTCGCAACTGCTCGAGATGACCGCTGACATCGTGTCGGCCTATGTCGGCAACAACAATGTCCAGGCGGCCGAGGTGCCGGGTCTGATCTCCAGCATCCACGCGGCGCTGTCGCAGGTTTCGAGCGGCGCCGTCGAGCCCGAGCCGGAACCCAAGGAGCCTGCGGTCCCGGTGCGCAAGTCGATCACCCCGGACTTCCTGATCTGCCTGGAGGACGGCCGCAAGTTCAAGTCGCTGAAGCGGCACCTGCGCACCAAGTACAACATGAGCCCCGAGGAATACCGGGCCAAGTGGAACCTGCCGAAGGACTATCCGATGGTCGCCCCGAACTACGCCAAGGCGCGTTCGGACCTGGCCAAGCAGATGGGCCTGGGCCAGGGCGGGCGGAAGCCGGCCCGTGGCGGTCGCGCCGCCAAGAAGTAGAACGTCCGCATGACGGCCGGGACGCCCGCTCCAGCGATGGAGCGGGCGTTCTGCTGTGCGGAAGGGCTCAGGCCGCCTGGGCGCCGCGGCGCATGCGCCAGAAGCGCAGGGTGCGCAAGGCCGCCTCGCGGGTCAGTTCGGCGTACATTCGGGCGTAGGAGTGCGCCTTGGCCATGGCGTCGCCGTCGTCGTTGAGCAGGACCACGGCGTAGGTCAGGAACAGGGCGCGATCCAGATCGGCCGCCTTGCAGACCACGGCGAGAGCGTCGAGCTCGCGGCGTTCGACGATCTGGCGGGCGGTGTGGAAGTCGATCTCGGCAAGCTGGGCGAGGGCGATCAGGAAGGAGGTGCGGCCGCCCCCCTTCTGGCCTGAGCGGAGGAAGCGGGCCAGCATCTGGGGGGTGAGCTGGTCGGCGGCGCGCAGTTCCTCGACGTAGGCCAGGCATTCGGAATAGTCGGCCGGCAGGGCGCCGTCGTCAGCAGCGACGCGGGCGCGGCCAGCGGCCAGGGCGCTCTCGAGCAGGGCCGGGTCCATGCTGGCGTTCTGCTCAAGGATGCGGGTGCGCAGCCGGGCCTCGACCACGAAATACATGTCATTGAGCAGGTCCGGCGGCAGATCGGCGCGGGATACGGTGACCTCGTGCAGGGCCGGGTTGGCCCGGGCGCGTTCGACGGCGGCCTCGGAGGCCTTGCGCGACAGCCGGGCCCCGTCGTTGCGGAGCAGGGCACCGAGCGTCTCGTCGTCGCCCCGCTCGACGATCACCTCCGACACCGCCTCCGACACGGAGGGGCGGGCGGAGACGGCGCGCAGGTGGTCCTGGCCGTGGCGGCGAACGACGCCGAGAAGGTCTTCATCGGTAAGCACCGGCGAGGCTGCGAGGACCGGGGCGGCGACGGCCGCCTCGTCGTTGGCCAGACGGCGGATCAGGGTGCGAGGCGCGTCCGGGGCGGCGGCGAAACGGCCGGCCAGCTCGGCCCGGACGGCAATCTCCATGTCATCGGCCAGCTTGACCAGGACGGCGTCATAGAGCCGGTCTTCGGTGGCCGTGCGCGGACCGCCGCCGAAGAAGTGGTCGGTGAGCTCGCGGAGGAGGGCGCGCCGCTTGTCGCTGGAGTCTTCTTCCGCGAGGGCGATCAGGTCGGGCAGGCGCGACTGGGAAGGCGTATCGCTCACTGATGGTCCCCGTCGGAGGGGGCCACGGCCGGGCGCAGGGCGCCGTTGCGATCACGGATCAGGGTCGGGCCCTCCTGGGGGACGGCGAGGTCCTGGGAGGCGAGGGTCTCGACGCCGCTGACCACCAGGCTGTCCACGTAGGTCGGCTCGGGGAGGGCCACGGGATCGGGCTCGCGGCCGTTCTGGCGGTGGACCGAATAGTAGCGGCCGCCTTCGGCGCGGGGCGCGGGCTCGCCGGAAGCCACCACCTGCATGACGCGCGGCTGGGGACGCGGCTCGGGGGCTCCGGCCGGAGGCGGGGGCGGCGGGGAGG
>JAEZIH010000002.1 GCA_023416055.1 Pseudomonadota bacterium
TGCTGCGCCCGACCCAGCCCCAGCCCCAGCGCGACCCGCCCGCAGCCCAGCCGCAGCCGGCGCCGCCGCCGGAGAAGAAGGCCGATCCGCTGTTCTTCTGACGGTCAGCGACCCACGGCGTGCAGGGCCGCCCCGTGCTCGCGCAGCCATTTGCGGTGCGGCCGGTGGTCGCCGACCAGCCGCTCGACTACCGCCCAGTAGGCCGGGCTGTGGTCGGCGTGGACCAGATGCGCCACCTCATGAGCCGCGAGGTAGTCGATCACCGCGGGCGGGGCCATGATCACGCGCCAGCTGTAGCGGATCGAGCGGTTGTGCGGGCTGCACGAGCCCCAACGCGATTTCGGGTCGGCGATCGACATCCGGACCGGCCGCTGGCCCAGGGTGCGAAGATGGTGATCGGTCCGGGTCTGGAGCGTTTCTCTCGCCACCCTCTTGAACAGGTTTTCGACCCGCCGGGCGAAGGCCTCGCCCTCGCCGCCCGAGAGGATCACGGGGCCGTCCTGGTCCTCGGTCAGGCGCGCGGCCCCGGCGCCGCCCGTGGCGACCAGCCGCGTCCGCCTGCCGAACAGGTCGACGACCGCGCCCGGCGCCAGCGGCGTCCCCTGCGGCCGCGCCGCCAGCCGCTCCTGCATCCATCCCGCCTTGGTGCGGGCGAAGGCGACCACGTCACGCAGCCTCCGCTCGCTGGGCGCGACCAGCACCGCCTCGCCGGCGCGAGCGTCGATGCGGATCGACAGCCGGCGGGCGCGCGGATTGACCGACAGCCGGGCCGGGACGCCCAGCGTCTCAGGCGGCAGCCGCTGGCCGTTCCGGTACACTCAGGGCCTCGTTGGCGGCGATGAAGTCGCGCGTCCGCGGATAGATCTCGTCGCGGAAGCGGCGGCCGTTGAAGACCCCGTAGTGGCCCACGTCCGGCTGGACGTACAGCACCCGGCGCTCGTCCGGGATATTGGGGCACAGGGCGTGGGCGGCCTGGGTCTGGCCGACGCCGGAGATGTCGTCCTTCTCGCCCTCGACGGTCATCAGGCCGATGTCGGCGATCTTCGTCAGGTCGACCTTGCGCCCGCGCTGCTCCAGCAGGCCGCGCGGCAGCAGGTGCTGCTGGAAGACGATGTCGATGGTCTGGAGGTAGAACTCCTCGCTCAGGTCCAGCACCGACAGGTACTCGTTGTAGAAGGCCTCGTGCTTCTCGACCCCGTCGCCGTCCCCGGCGACCAGGCTCTCGAAGTAGCGCCGGTGGGCGTCGACGTGGCGCTCCTCGTTCATCGACATGAAGCTGTAGAGCTGGACGAAGCCCGGATAGACCCGCCGCCCGAAGCCCGGATAGGGCCACGGAACGGTGTGGATCATGTTCGACCGGAACCAGGTGAAGGGCTTCTCCTCGGCCAGGCCGTTGATCACCGTCGGCGACAGGCGGGCGTCGATCGGCGAACCCATGAAGGTCATCGAGGCAGGCCGGTTCGGGTCGCCGTCCTCGGCCATCAGGGCGCAGGCGGCCAGCACCGGCGGTCCCGGCTGGCACACCCCCACGACATGCGCCCGCGGCCCGACCTGGGCCAGCATGGTGCGCACGTGGTCGATGTAGTCCGAGAAGTCGAAGCGCCCTTCCAGCATCGGCACCTGCCGGGCGTTGGTCCAGTCGGTGACGTAGACGTCGTGATCCTCGAGGAAGGCCTCGACCGTGCCGCGCAGGAGGGTGGCGTAGTGGCCTGACAGGGGCGCGACGATCAGCACCGCCGGCGCCGTCGTCGGCTTGCCGGCCCGTTTCAGGTCGCCCAGGTGGCGGGCGAAGCGCACCAGTCGGCACCACGGCGACGACCAGATGACCTGTTCGGTGGTGCGCACCTTGCGGCCGGCGATCTCTACGGTCTCAAGGCCCCAGGCGGGCTTGCCGTAGCGCCGGGTCACGCTCTCGAACAGCTCGGCCGAGGCCCAGGCCGTCCTCGCCAGGGCGGTGTCGGCGGCCGGATTGAACGGAGACGTCCAGAAATCGCGGGCCATCTGGGCCCCGATCCGGAACGGCGTCGCCGAATGGTAGGCGAGCTCGTGAAGCGTATACAGCATGCGTGTCCTGGAGCGGCCCCCGCCGGTATGTGGCAGGGCAGCATAGAACGCTTCGCGCTGCAAAAAGATTTATTGATCCCCTGGGGGGAGGATCGCCTAGCCGCGCGCCATGGCCCGTTCGATGATCGCGGCCGACCGCTCCGGCCCCAGCTCCTCGGCCACCGCCGTGCGGAAACCGCCGTCGGGCCCCATGAGATAGACCGTCAGCGAGTGGTTCATGGTGTAGCCCTCGCCCTCCCCGACCTTCTGGTAGTAGGCGCGGTAGGCGTCGGCGGCCGCGCGCACCTGCTCCGGCGAGCCGGTCAGGCCGATCACCCCCTCGGGGAAGCCGTCCGACGACAGATAGTCCTTCAGCGCCTGCGGCGTGTCGCGTTCCGGATCCACGCTGATGAAGACGATCTGCAGGTCCTTCGCCTTGTCGCCCAGCCGTTCCTGGGTCGCGTCCAGCGCCGCCAGGGTGGTGGGGCAATAGTCCGGGCACCAGGTGAAGCCGAAGAAGACCAGCGACCACTTGCCCTGCAGCAGGGACTCGTCAACGGCGCGACCCTCCTGGTCGACAAGCCGGAAGGGTCCGCCGACGTCGGCCTGGCCGGTCGAGACCACCTCGCCCACGGCGGGGACGCCGCCCGCCGGCGGCCGGCTGACCAGCACCACGGTGACGACGATCAAGGCTGCGGCGATGGCGGCGCAGGCGCCGGCGAAGATCAGTACGGGGCGACGCGGCATGAACACTCTCGACGGGACGCGCCACGCGGGCGCGGCTGGTCTATAGAGGGAGGGTGAGCCCGGCCCAAGACCCCCTGACGTCGCAGTCCGCCCCGCACGAAGGCGGCGGCCGCTTCGCGGGATGGCGCAACCTGCCGCGCCGCAGCCGGGGCCTGTCGCTGCGCACCTTGGTGATCCTTCGCTGGCTGGCCATCATCGGCCAGAGCGCCACCATCTTCGTGGCCACGGCCTGGTTCCATTTCCGCCTGCCGCTGTGGGGCTGCCTGGCCGTCATCGGCGCCAGCGTGGCCATGAACCTCAACGCCATGGCGCGGCTCAAGCGCAGCGACGGCTCGGTCGCCGACGGCGCCCTGACGGCGGCGCATCTGGGCTTCGACATCCTGCAGCTGTCGGTGCTGCTGGCGCTGACCGGGGGCCTTCAGAACCCCTTCTGCCTGCTGCTGGTCGCGCCGGTCACCGTCGCCGCCGCCTCCCTGCCGGGGCGGCAGGCGGCGCTGATGGGTCTGATGGTGCTGGCCGCCGCCGTCTGCCTGTTCTTCTTCTCCATGCCGCTGCCGTGGCAGGCGGGCACCCAGCTGGAGCTGCCGCCCCTCTATCGCTTCGGGGTCGGCCTGGCCCTGACCACGGGTGTGGTCTTCACCTCGGGATACGCCTGGCGGGTCGCCGCCGACGCCGAGAAGCTGGAGCTGGCCCTGGCCACCACCCAGGACGTGCTGCAGCGCGAGCAGCGTCTCGCCGCCCTCGGAGGTCTGGCCGCGGCGGCCGCGCACGAACTCGGCACCCCGCTGGCGACCATCCAGGTGGTGGCGCGCGAACTACTGCGCGACGCCGCCGGCAATCCGGCCGCCGCCGAGGACGCGGCCCTGATCCTGCAGCAGGCCGAGCGCTGCCGCGACATCCTCAAGCAGCTGTCGCAGCAGCCGGAGGAGGGCGACGCCGCCTTCGCCGAGGTCGGGTTGAAGGCCCTCCTTGAAGAGGTGACCGAACCTCACCGGGGCTTCGACCTCGCCTTCGACGTGGCCGTGCGCACCGCCTCCGGCGAGGCCGAGCCGCGTGTGCGCCGCCTGCCCGAGGTCATCCACGGCCTGTCCACCCTGGTCGAGAATGCCGCCGACTTCGCCAACAGCCGGGTGCGGGTGCAGGCCCTCGTCGACGCCGGCTTCATCGAGATCGAGGTCGTGGACGACGGCCCGGGCATCCCGCCGGACATCCTGCCGCGCCTCGGCGAGCCCTATGTGACCAGCCGCCCGCAGGGCAAGGCGCGTCGGGCCCTGGCCGCCCAGATCGCCGCCTCGGTGGCCGCCGCCGCCCCGGGCCGCAAGGGCAAGAAGGCCGACCGGACCGCCCCCGCCGAGAAGATCGCCCCCAGCCAGGGCGGCATGGGTCTCGGCTTCTTCATCGCCCGCACCCTGCTGGAGCGCACCGGCGGGCGGGTCACTGTCGGCCCCGGCGACGGGGGAGCGACGCCGCCGAAGGGCCAGCCCAAGGGCGCCCGGGTGGCCGTGCGCTGGCCGAGGCCCGCCCTGGAAGTTTCGTCGTGATGTCGCACCCCCGTCCCTGAACCTTGACCGCAGGCGCGCCGTTACCGACTTCAGCGCCAAGGAGAACGCCGATGCCCGAAGCCGAAGACCGGATCGCCGCCCTGCCGGACCGCACCCTCCTGCTGCTGGACGACGACAACGCCCTGCGCACCCGCCTTGGCCGCGCCCTCGAGAGCCGCGGGTTCGAGGTTACGACCGCCGCCTCGGTGGCCGAGGCGCGCGAAGCCCTGAGGGCCTCCGTCCCCGCCTTCGCCGTGCTGGACATGCGGCTGGAGGACGGCAACGGCTTGAAGGTGGTCGAGGCCATCCGCGACCGGCGCGAGGACGCCCGCATCGTCATGCTGACCGGCTATGGCGCCATCGCCACCGCCGTCGCGGCGGTGAAGGCGGGCGCGGTCGACTATCTGCAGAAGCCCGCTGACGCCGACGACGTGGTCAAGGCCCTGCTGATGACCGGCGAGGCCCCCGAGCCGCCCGAAAACCCGATGAGCGCCGACCGGGTGCGGTGGGAGCACATCCAGCGGGTCTATGAACTGTGCGACCACAACGTCTCCGAGACGGCGCG
>JAEZIH010000008.1 GCA_023416055.1 Pseudomonadota bacterium
TAGATGCCGCAGAAGCCCATCTCGGCGGCGTGGCGCATGACATCGACGGGGAAGTGCTTGGTCTCGTCCCACTCGGCCGAATGCGGGGCCAGCTCGGCCTGGGCGAAGGCGCGGGCGGCATCCTGGATGGCGCGCTGGTCGTCGGTGAGGGCGAAGTCCATGGGCGTTTCCTTGAATCGTTGGTCGCGCTTCTAGCGGAACCGGCGACAAACTGAACCCTCCCGCGCGGGCGCGCTTGGTCTATAAGCCCGCCCATGACCCAGCCGTTCGCTCCCGCCGCCTTCCCCTACGCCCGTCCGCGCCGCCTGCGCGCCAGTCCCTGGGTGCGGCGCCTGGTGGCCGAAACCACGCTGACGCCCGCCGATCTGGTCTGGCCGCTGATCGTGCACGACGGGACCGATGAGCGCGTGGCGGTCCCCTCCATGCCGGGCGTCTTCCGGCTCTCGCCCAAGGCCGCCGCTGAGGCGGCGGTCGAGGCGCGCGAGCTCGGCATCCCGATGGTGGCCCTGTTTCCCAACGTCGACGGCGCCATCAAGGACGGGGTCGGCACGGGCGCGACCGATCCGGACGGCCTGATTCCGGAGTGCATCCGGGCCATCAAGGACGCGGCGCCCGAGATCGGCGTAATGACCGACGTGGCGCTCGACTGCTACACCGACCACGGCCACGACGGCGTGCTGGAGGACGGCCGCATCCTCAACGACGCCACGCTGGAGCGGCTGGCTGAGCAGGCCTTCATCCACGCCCACGCCGGCGCCGACGTGGTCGCTCCCTCGGACATGATGGACGGCCGGGTTCAGGCCATCCGCGAGGCGCTGGAGGCCAACGGCCTGCAGGACACGCTGATCCTGTCCTACGCAGCCAAATACGCCTCGCCCTTCTACGGCCCCTATCGCGACGCTGTCGGCTCGGCCAAGGCGCTCAGCGGCGACAAGAAGACCTATCAGATGGACTTCGCCAACACCGACGAGGCCCTGCGCGAGGTGGCCATGGACATCGCCGAGGGCGCCGACGCGGTGATGGTCAAGCCGGGCATGCTCTACCTCGACATCGTCCACCGTGTGTCCGAGACCTTCCGCGTCCCGACCTTCGCCTACCAGGTGTCCGGCGAATACGCGATGATGCGCGCCGCCATGGCCAATGGCTGGCTGGACGAGGATCGCGCCATCCTCGAAAGCCTGCACGCCTTCAAGCGGGCGGGCGCAGCCGGTGTGCTCAGCTACTTCGCCCCGCAGGCGGCGAGGCTGCTTCAGGGCTGACCGCGAGACCCGTCGTCAGCGTGGCGGCGGAGGCGGCTCCAGCGGCGGCCCGTCAGGCGACCGGGCGGGCACAAGGCCCCGGGCGGCCTGCTCACGCTCAAGCCTTCCGCGATAGTCTGCCACGGCCCCTGCGTCCGACCTGTCCCCCGCCGCAGGACTGTCCGTAATCCGCTGAAGGACAGGAAAGGCGACTACAAGCGCCGCCACCCCGAGCACCACCAGCACCGGAAGTAACCACGGCCGTATCGGCGGGCGCTCCTGCCCGGACATCCGCCGGCTCTCAAACCCGTTCGGCCCAGCCATCGTAGGCGACCTCCACATTCGCAGGCACAATGGCCGACAGGGCGTTGTAATCCATGTCGATGTGCAGATTGGTGAGCACCGCCTTCCTCACCCCCGACCGGGCGATCCAGTCCAGCGTCTTGTCCAGATGGGTGTGTGTCGGGTGCGGCGCGTAGCGCAGGGCGTCGATGATCCACAGCTCGCAGCCTCGCAGCGCCTCGAAGGCGGCGTCGTCGAGGTCGGAGACGTCGGGGGAGTAGGCCACGGGCCCCAGCCGGTAGCCGACCGAGCGGATCGGACCATGCGCCTGGTCGAAGGTCGTGACCGGAATCGGGCCCCCGGGGCCGTCGATGCTCCACGCCTGGCCATGCGGCGGCAGGTCGTGGGCGTCGAGCAGGGCCGGATAGCCGTTCAGGCTCTCGAAGATGTAGTCGAACCGGCGCGTCAGGGCGTCGCGGGTCGCGCGGTCCATGTACGCGGGCAGGCGACGACGGGCACGGGCGGCGAAGGTGCGCAGGTCGTCGATGCCGTGGGTCTGGTCGGCGTGGTCGTGGGTGTACAGCACCGCGTCGAGGTGCTTCACGCCCGCGGCCAGCATCTGACCGCGCAGGTCAGGCGAGGTGTCTACGACCACGCTGGTCACGCCCTCGGGGCCATGCCGCCGGACCAGCAGGGAGCAGCGCAGGCGGCGATTCTTCGGCTCGGCCGGATCGCAGGCTCCCCAGTCGCCGTCGACGCGCGGCACCCCGCCCGACGAGCCGCTGCCGAGGATGACGACCTCCAGCTCGCCCGCCGCGCCCGTCATGCGCCCTCCGGTCTCGGAATGCGGTCGAACAGGGCGAAGAAGGCGTCGGTGGTTCGCGCCTCCGCCTCAGCGCGCGACCAGCCGCGAATCTCGGCCAGCTTGTCGAGCACGTGGGTCACGTACGCCGGCTCGTTGCGGCGGCCGCGGTGCGGCACGGGGGCGAGGTAAGGGCAGTCGGTCTCGACGATGATGCGGTCGGCGGGCATGGCGGCGATGATCTCGCGAACGTCGGCGGCGGCCTTGAAGGTGGCGATGCCGGAAACCGAGAACCATGCTCCCAGTTCCGCCGCCATTTCAGCCAGTTCCGGCCCTGACGTGTAGCAGTGCATCAGGAACCGGAACGGGCCCCTCGCCTGCTCTTCCTCGAGGATGGCCGCCATGATCCTGTCGGCCTCGCGGGTGTGCACCACCAGCGGAAGGCCGCTGCGCCGGGCCGCCTCGATGTGGACGCGGAACACCGCGGCCTGCACCTCCCGCGGGCTCAGGTCGTAGTGGAAGTCGAGACCGCACTCGCCGATCCCGACCACCTTCGGCCGCGCCGCCAGTTCGATCAGCCGGTCGGCCGTCAGGTCCTCGTAGTGCCGCGCTTCATGCGGGTGCACGCCGACGGTGGCCCAGATGTCGTCGTGGGCCACGGCCAGGCCGTGGGTGGCCTCGAACGTCGCCAGCCGGTCGGAGATCTCAACCATCATCTGCACCCCGGCCTCGCGGGCCCGGGCGATGACGGCGTCGCGGTCCTCGTCGAACTGGGGAGCGTGCAGGTTGACGTGGCTGTCGATGATCATGAGGCGGCCTTGACGCGCTGCAGCTCGGCCAGCGCCCCGGTCAGGACGTCGGCGCGGTCCAGGTTGATGTCGGCGGTGCGATCCGGCAGGGCGGACAGCCGCTCCCACAGTTCGGCCCACCGCGCACCCGCCTTGCCCTCATCGAGGGCGCGCATCTTCACCGCGGCGATCAGCCGGTCCATCAGGATTTCGAACCGTTCCTGCCCCTCGGCGCCGCGGAACTTGTCGGCCACGGCCATGACCTCGGCGCGGTCGACCTGCGGCGCGGCGACCCAGGCCTGGGCCAGCTGGTCGGCCTCCAGCGTCGCGCCCGAGGCCAACGCCAGCGCCTGCCCCGGCGAACCGGCGGCCATGCCCGCGATGCGGGCCGCCTCGGCCGAGGTAACGCCGGTGCGGTTGCGCACCAGCTCCTCCAGCGCATGCTGCGGCCACACCGGGAAGGCCAGTCGACGGCAGCGCGAACGGATGGTGGCCAGCAGCCGCCCCGGCGCATGGGTGACCAGGAACAGCACGCCGCGCTCAGGCGGCTCCTCAAGAACCTTAAGCAAGGCGTTGGCGGCGTTCAGGTTCAGGTCGTCCGCAGCGTCGATGATGGCGACCCTGTACTTCGCCTGCGACGGGCTCTTGGAGAAGAACTCCGGCAGCTCGCGGGCCTGGTCGACGGAGATGGACTTCTTCGTCTTGCCGCCCTCGACGCGCCGCTCCAGCACCAGCAGGTCGGGATGCGACTGGGCCGATACCAGCCGCGCGACCGGATCGTCGGGCCGGGTCCCCAGCGGGCCGCGCGATGGATCGGGCGCAGCGCCCAGCAGGCGGCGGGCGGCGCGGTGGGCGAAGGTCGCCTTGCCGGAACCCTCCACCCCGGCCAGCAGCCAGGCGTGGTGCAGCCGCCCCTTGGCCAGGGCGTCGAGAAAGGCGGCCTCGGCGGCCGCGTCCGGGACCAGGTCGAAGCGGTCGCGAGGATGCTCGCTCACAGCAGCCGCTCCGAGACCGCCGCCCAGACGCGCGCCTCGACCGCCTCCAGATCGCCATCTGCGTCGATGATCACACAGCGCTGCGGATGGGCGGCGGCGATGTCGCGGAAGCCGCGCCGCAGCCGCTCGTGGAACTCCAGCCCCTTGGATTCGAAGCGCGTCTCAAACAGGCCGCGGCCGAAGGCGCGCTCGAGGCCCAGCTCGACCGGCAGGTCGAACACCAGGGTCAGGTCGGGCTGGGTGTCGCCCACCACCGCCGCGTCCAGGGTCTCGATGAAGTCGCCCGCCACCCCGCCGCCGGCGCCCTGGTAGGCGCGGCTGGAGTCCGCGAAGCGGTCGCACACCACCCACCGCCCCGCCGTCAGCGCCGGACGGATGGTCCGCTCCAGATGGTCCGACCGCGCGGCGAACATGAGCAGGGTCTCGGTCATCGCCGACCAGCGCCCCGCATCTCCGTTCAGGGCGAGGTTGCGGATCTCTTCGGCGCCCTCGGAGCCGCCCGGCTCGCGCGTATGCAGCACCTCAAGGTCGCGGGCGCGCAGGCGCTCGACCAGCCTTGCCGCCTGGGTCGACTTGCCGGTTCCCTCGCCGCCCTCAAAGGTGATGAATCTGCCTTGGGTCACCGGGGCACAATGGCGGCCCCGGCCGGGTTCGCAAGGGTTCAGGCCCCGGAAATCGTCGTCGCCTCGGGATAACCCCGCGAGGCCACGGCGCGGCGCGAACGCTCGGCCGCGGCGGCGTCCGGCCACGGGCCGACCAGCACGCGGTAGACGCCCGGGCCGGCGACATCGACGGTGGCGCTGCCGCCCAGATGATCCGCCGCGCGGCGCGCCTGGCGGGCGTCGGACC
>JAEZIH010000032.1 GCA_023416055.1 Pseudomonadota bacterium
GGCCGGGGCCGGGCCGCCGCCTTCCACGCGCATCACCATGGGCGCGCCGCCCGGACCGCCCGGGCCCCGCCCGCGACCGCCTTCGCCGCCCGCAGGGGCCGAAGGCGCGCCGAAGGCCCGCGAGAAGTTGAAGCCGGTCCGAAGGTCCTGACGCTCGTAGCGGTCGAAATTCAGCGGCCGCGCGTCGACGCGCACGAGATTGCCGTCCGGATCACGCTCGAAGCGGTCGGGCAGGGCGGCTTCCAGGTCCGGCGTGATTGTCGGGAAGGAGGCGATGTAGTCGTTCGTGCGGCTCCACGTCCACGTCGAGCTGATCGACAGGTCCCGCTCCTCGAACGGCCGGAAGGTGCCGCCGATGCGGACTACCTGCCGGTCGTCGGCGTTCAGGTCGGGGTTGCCGCCCGAAATCTGGGTCACCAGCACGGTCTCGCCAGTAGCGAAGTCGAACACCGGCACGTTGAAGGTCTCGATCACCGGGTCGTTCAGCTGGCTGATCGTCGGGGCGCCCTGTTCATCGGTCCAGCTGGCCAGGAACGAGAGCTTCTCGATCGGCGACCAGTTCACCGTGGCGCCGAGCTTCGACAGGCCGCCGAAGTCCGACAGGTCCTCGAACCCGGCGTCGACGCCGATCGACAGGTCGCCCAGCCCCGTCAGAACTTCATTGCGGCGGCTGGCGATGGGGATGTTCAGGCTGGCCTGGCCATTGAGTCGCTGGCGCGACTGGTCACGCTGGGTGGTCACGCCGTTGCGGGTGCTGACCGAGTCCAGCGACACGGAGTCCGCGCCCACCTTGAAGGTCGAACTGACGTCGCCGGCGGGCAGCTCCCACACGTCGCCGGTCAGGACCAGTTCCGTGTCGATACGCTGCGACACCGAACGGGCGGTGTCGTTGGCGATGGGGGTGAAGCCGGCCACGTCCAGCGGCCCGAACGGATTGGCGGTCGGATCGCCCGCGTCGAGGCGGCTCTGGAACGGGCCGCCGTCGCGTTCGTAGCCCCGGCCGGTGACCGTGTCGGTTTCGGTCCGCGTGTATTCGCCCGTCGCGGTCCAGCGCCAGTCGTCGCCGAGGAAGCCGTCGACCACCACGCCGAGCTCGCCCTGCAGGCGGTCGGTGCGGCGCTGCAGCGAGGCCGCATCGTCGAGGTAGCGGTAGACGAAGGCGTCTTCCGCGAACGGCGAGAAGGGGTTGGCGTCGGACAGGCCGAGCACGACGCCCGGCAGGCCGTTGAAGCTGCGGCTGGAGTTGTCCTCCAGGCTGGCGCTGACGGTCGCCTGGGTGGTGCTGCTGAGGTCGCGCTTGATGGTGCCGCTGACCTGGGCCTGCTCAGAGGCGGACATCAGGGTGCGGTAGGCCCCGAGGTCGCCAGTGCGGGCCTCGCCACCGGCGGCGACGAAGTCGGCCAGGGTCGGCGTCGTGGTCGAGCCGGGAACCGGGACGATGTCCCGCCCGGTGAGGGCTGGATCGATGTCCTGGCCGAAGGGGACGCCGGTGACGTTGCCGATCAGGTCGAACGGCTGCGAACCCGGGTCGCGGCGGATGTTGCGTTCCGATTCGTAGAGCGGGGTTGAGCGGGAATACTCCAGGTCCATCGACCAGCGGTTCGAGCCGGAGATGCGCAGCAGGTCGGCCTCGGCCTCGACCGTCGAACGGCCGCCCTGCGTCGGCACGCGGCCGGTCAGCTGATAGGTGGTCGAACGGAAGTCGGCCTTGAGCACGAAGTTCACCACCCGCTGCTCGGGCCGGTAGCCGAACTGGACCGCCACGGCTTCGGGCAGGATCTCGGTGCGCTCGATGGCCTCGGTGGGAATGCCGCGGATCTCGCGGAAGCCCGAGGTCCGCCGTCCGTTGACCAGGAAGACAGGCTGCAGATCGGTCCGGCCGCTGGAGCTGCGGGTGACCGGCTCGAGATAGGTCAGCAGCTCGGCGATGTCCGAGGCGCCATAGGCCATGATCTCTTCGGCGGACAGGACCAGGTCCGGCGGGATGTCGGTGTCGACGCTGCCGCGGGGCCGGGCGCTCGAAACGCTGACCGTGCCCAGGTCGACGGCGTCCTCCGCCTCCTCTTCCGAGGCGGTGGGGACGTCCGGATCGGGCCCAGCGGGATCCTGGGCGGGCGGCTGCTGGGCCGCCGGCTCCTGCGGCGTCGGCGCGGCCGGCGTCGGCGCGGTCTGGATTGCGCCGGCCATAAGGCCGGACAGGGCGGTGGTCACGAGCAGCATGCGGCGTTCCGATCGGGAGGGATTACCGTTTGAACGTGCCGCTTCCGGATTTCCGTCGTGTTTCAGCGACGAAACCTGCGGTTGCGGCCCAGCTCATTTGGCATGGCGGGGCGAACGCGCGTCGTGAACTTTCGTTCAGATTGGAGGCCTTCCGGAGGCGGGGTCAGCCGACTTCTTTGAGTACGCCCTCCAGCCCCTGCTCGCGCACCTTGCGGTACAGGGTCGAGCGCCCGATGCCGAGACGACGGGCGATCTCGGACATATGGCCGGCGTAGACCTCGATGGCGTGCTGGATCAGGTCCCGCTCGATCTCCTCGAGGGTGCGCAGGTGGCCGCGTTCGTCGAGGATGCGGATCGGGGTGTTGGGCAGGGGCGGCAGTTCGCCGGTCAGGGCGCTGTCCGCCGGCGCCGCCTCGTCGCCGGCCTCGCTCGCCGCCGGCATCGGCGCAACCACGCCGGAAATGGCCGGGAAGTCGTGTGGCTGCAGGAAGGGCGAGTCCGACAGCACGATGGCGCGATAGACGGCGTTCTCCAGCTGGCGGACGTTGCCCGGCCAGTCGAAGGCGGCGAGCATGGCCAGGGTGTCGGCCGAGCAGCCGGCGACGCGCTTGCCTTCCTCGACGTTGAAGCGGGCGATGAAGTGGTCGACCAGGGCCGGGATGTCCTCACGCCGCTCGCGCAGGGCCGGGGCCTCGATGGGGAAGACGTTGAGGCGGTAGAACAGGTCCTCGCGGAAGCGGCCCTCGCGCACCTGTTCGGCCAGGTCGCGGTTGGTGGCCGAGACGATGCGCACGTCGACTTTCACGGCGCGTTTGGAGCCGACCGGGTCGATCTCGCCCTCCTGCAGGGCGCGCAGCAGCTTGACCTGCATGTCCAGCGGCAGCTCGCCGATCTCGTCGAGGAACAGGGTGCCGCCGTTGGCCTCGGCGAACTTGCCCAGATGCTTGTCGTGGGCGCCGGTGAAGCTGCCCTTCTCGTGGCCGAACAGGATCGATTCCACCAGGTTGACCGGCAGGGCGCCGCAGTTCACCGCCACGAAGGGCTTGCCGGCGCGGTCCGAGGCGCCGTGCAGGGCGCGGGCGATGACCTCCTTGCCGACGCCGCTCTCGCCGGTGATCAGGACGGGGATGCCCGATTTGGCGGCCCGCGCGCCCAACGACTTGACCATCCGCATGGCCGGGCTGGAGCCCACCAGGTCGTCGAAGGAGGTGCGGCCCGTGACGTACTTCTTCAGCCGCCCGACCTCGGCGGTCAGCTGGGTCAGTTGCAGGGCGTTGCGCACCCCGACCAGCAGGCGCTCGGCCGAGACCGGCTTGACGAAGAAGTCCTGGGCCCCGGCCTGCATGGCCCTGACCACCGCCTCGATGCCGCCCTGGGCGGTCAGGACGATCACCGGCGTCGCGACGCCCGCGGTCCGCATCTCGGCCAGGGCCTCGAGCCCGCTCATGCCCGGCATGACCATGTCCAGCAGGACGACATCCGCGCCGCCGCCCCTGGTCAGGCGATCGATGGCCTCGCCGCCGGACCCGGCGTGGACCACGGCGTAGCCTTCGCGCTCGAGGACCGCCTGCGCCAGTCGGCGCTGGGTCGGATCATCATCCACCACCAGTACGGTGCGGCTCATCGGTTTCACCCTTCATCGGGCCCGTCCTCGTTCGTCGGGACTGGCTCATTCCGGGACGTTTTAACCGTCACAAGGTGAAGATCGGGTTGGAAGGCAGGGTGAGCGCTGGGTTAATGTCACATCCGATGCGGCCGGAGACGGCCATGCTTCTCGCCTTCCATGGCGGGCCGAGGGGCCGGTGGAGGAACGGGGTCTTCCTCATCGTCCGGGCTGCATTCGGGAGAGCCTTCCAGATGCCGGAAGCGCGTGCCGTCCAGGACCAGATCCGGGAACACAGGCGCGGCCGTCTCGAGCCGATTTTCTCGAAGGGCCCGGGCGACATCGACGGCGTCCTCCCGGCAGGCGGGCGGTGAATACTCCGCCCATTCGAACCAGCGGCCGTCCTCCTCCCGCTTGAAGACGGAGATTGACCTGCGGGTGGCCACGAGCACTTCGGTCGCTCCGTCACGATCGAGATCAAGCATGCGAGCTTCGCACTCGGCGCCTTCCACGCAACGGCCCAGCAGCCCCCTCAGCCGGGGGTACTGCTCGGTGAAGGAGCTCGGCAGGGCCACGCCGGCCGGATTGGCGCGAATACGGATGTCCGCGGCGGACACTTGCGGTTCCAAGGCGTCGACCGCGTACCGATGTTCCCTGTCCTTCATCTCGGCAGCCAGCCGGGCGATATCCCTGTCGGACGATCCTGAGAGCTGGGCCAGCGCCGCTTCGCCCGCCTTGCCGCTCTCGAACCGAAGGAAGCGGTAGTCGAACTCCTCGGGTTTGACCGCGCCGCGCTCAAGCCGGGCCACCTGGTCTGCTACGGACAGGCGGGCTGGGTCGGCGATCGGGCTGAAGAGGGCGAGGATGACCAGGACCTCCAGCACGGCGGTCCAGACGTTCGTCCGCTCCAGCTGGCGCATCCAGCCTGCGTTCTTCCGCCAGAACGGGCTCAGCGCCGCGTAGCCGTAGCCGGCGGCGTAGGCGGCTCCGATCAGGGCGCAGGCGAAGGCGATGATGCGGTCGGGCGTCAGGCCGTACTGGCCGATGCGCAGGAACAGGCCCCAGAAGGCGATGACCACCAGCGGGCTCAGAAGCACGGCGGCCACCCGGACGGCGATCCGCAGCACGGCCGGCGGCAGGTTGTCGGCGCGGCCGTCCTGATAGGCGGTGTTGATGAGGATGATCAGGGCCGCGGCGGCGGCGAGGACGAGGGCGGTGGCGCTGCCCGTGTCCCACAGGCCCTGAAGGCCGGTGAAAGGCAGGGCGGCGAGGAAGCCGGCGGCCAGCACGGTCATCAGCAGCAACAACCACGACAGCAGCATCAGCACGACGCTGCGGACGCCGCGGATCAGGCCGTCGCGCACGTCGGTCAGATGGGCGGCCACAGCGAACACCAGCGTGGTGACCGGGATCGAGAACCACTCCCTGCCGATCAGATCGCCGAGGAAGTCGAGCCCGATGACCTTGAACAGGGCCGCGCCGAGGAACAGCAGCAGCCAGAAGGCGATGGTGAAGGCGATGGACAAGGCCAGCTGCACCCCCGCCTTCCAGGCCGTGTCGAAATAGGTCGGGAAGGCCGCGATCCAGCGGCGCTCCATGTCGGCGGGCAGGACCAGATGGTGGCCGACGAACAGGGCCGCCGCCGCGAACAGCGGCATGGGCCACGGCAGGAAGGGCGGGCGGCTGCCCGGTCCGTACTCGCTGATCGACTGGGCGGCGGCCCCATGCCAGCCGAGCAGGGCGAGAAAGGCCGTGGCGACGGTCACCCATCCCAGCAGGACTGGCCAGCGCATTCGCCCCACCCCGGCGAGCAGCAGCACCGGGACCAGGAAGAGGATCAGGGTCAGGGGGGCGAAAAGTTCAGGGACCGTCGCAGGCCAGACCGGCGTGGGGCAGGCTCCAGGCCGCACGTCGTCGCACAACCATCCGAAGGCCTCAGCGGAACGATACAGTCCCCACAGGGCCGCGCCCTGCAGCAGGCCGATGGCGAGGCGGACCCAGACCAGCAGCGGCGATCCGGTCCGCCCGAGGCTGTCGCGGCCGGTGGTTTCGGTGGCGTCTGTCATGCGATCCTCCCCGATCGCCGGCATCTGAACCGGTTTCGGCGACGCTTGCAAAGGCGGCCGCTTGAGTTTCCGCCGCTTCCGTGTATAGAGCGCGCCTTCTCCGTCACGGCTTCGGCCGCGGCGGTCCTGTCCGAGAACTTCGGGGCCTGGGGGTCACCCAAGCCGTAAATGCCAGAGAGCCCTCTGGCGCCGTGGGGAGATGGGGATGCAGACGACGCCAGACGTTCCGGTATCCGGACGTCGGGGATCTGAGCTTCCTTCGGACAATACGACCGGCCTGAACGTCTCGCAGCGATGCGCGGCGCTTTGGCCAAATCCGTCGTCGGGAATAAGCCCGGCGGCGAATACCAGACTGGAGACCGCAATGGACCGCGCACAAAAAGCCGAGTCGATCGAAACGCTGAAGGGCGTTTTCGCCGACGCGGGCGCCGTGGTCGTGACCCACAACCTGGGTCTGACCGTTGCGGACATGGAAGACCTGCGTGGACGCCTCCGCAAGGAAGGCGGCACGTTCAAGGTGGTCAAGAACCGCCTGGCGCTGAAGGCGCTCGAAGCCGAAGAAGGCAGCGACTACCACGGCCTGTTCAAGGGTCCGGTGGGCATCGCCTACGCCTCCGACGCGGTGACGGCCGCCAAGGTGACCGCTGACTTCGCCAAGGCCAACGACAAGTTCGTCGTCCTCGGCGGCTTCATGGGTGACAAGGTTCTGGACGCGAAGGGCGTGGAGACTCTCTCCAAGCTGCCGTCGCTGGATCAGATCCGCGCCTCGCTGCTCGGCCTCATCAACGCCCCGGCGACCAAGATCGCCGGCGTCGTGCAGGCCCCGGCCGGCCAACTGGCCCGGGTGTTCAACGCCTACGCCACCAAGGACGCCGCGTAAGCGGCCCCGGCTCTTTCATCTCTGCAAACTCTCTACTGAACCTCATCCTACCGAAGGAAAAATCCCATGGCCGATCTCGCCAAAATCGTTGAAGACCTGTCGTCGCTGACCGTTCTGGAAGCCGCCGAACTGTCGAAGCTGCTGGAAGAAAAGTGGGGCGTCAGCGCCGCTGCTCCGGTCGCCATGGCCATGCCGGCCGGCGGCGCCGCCGGCGGTGACGCCGCTCCGGCCGGTGAAGAGCAAACCGAGTTCACCGTCGTCCTGGTCGACGGCGGCGACAAGAAGATCAACGTCATCAAGGAAGTCCGCGGCGTCCGTTCGGACCTGGGTCTGAAGGAAGCCAAGGACCTGGTCGAAGGCGCTCCGCAGAACGTCGTCGAGAACGTCTCGAAGCAGCAGGCCGACGAAATCGCCAAGAAGCTGACCGAGGCCGGCGCCAAGGTCCAGATCAAGTAATCTGGATCCAGCGACAGCTGATCAATGAGCGGGCCGGGGATCACTCCCCGGCCCGTTTTGCTTGCGCGCGACCATGGACAGGCGCCGTCGGTTGTGGCCCCTTGGGAACGGGAGGGCCTTACCATGAGACTGAAGATCATCGCCGTCGCCCTGACGGCCGCCGCCGGCCTGGCCAGCTGCGACAACTTCGCCACCGGCCGGGAATTGCCGCCGCCGCCCGGGCCGCCGATCCCGCCGTCACCCGAGCTGCCGATGACCGCGGCCAAGGCGAGACTGATCATGGGCACGCTGTCGACCACCTGCCTGGAAATGGCGACGCTGCGCTACGACATCCACGCATGCGAGCAGAAGCAGGGCAAGCCGGCGGACGACGAGGCCCTGCGCACCGAACTGCGCGACCTGCGCTGGAACCTGCAGAAGCTGACGTCCGATGAGGCCTCGGCCCAGTGCGCCGCCCGCACCGAGGAACTGCGCAAGACGCCCAGGCCGCGCGTCTGCTGGTAGGCCGCGGCTAGCGGCGGCGGGGCGCGAAGATGTCGGCCAGCCGGTCCCGGGTTCCTGGAATGCGCACCAGACGCGGGTAACGCAGGCCGTCGTGGTAGGGCAGGTCGAGGGTGCGGAACTCGTCGCCCCGCTTGACCACTAGTCGGATGGGCTCCGATCCCCCCTTCGCGGCGGTCACCGCCTCGCGCAGCGCCGCGGCCGAGGCCACACGGTCGCCGACGGCGACCAGCTCCCAGCCGTGACCCAGCCCGGCCTCGAAGGCGGGCGAGCCCCAGCGCACCCCGGTGACGCGATTGCCTGAACCCAGGTCGAAGCCCAGTGAGTACTGGAAGTCGCTGCCCCAGCCGCCCATCATCCGCTTCTCCAGCGGCGTCAGCTCGTCGACGTACGTCAGCCGCCAGCCGGCGCGCTCGAGGCCGTCCAGCGGGGCGCGGGCGTCAGGTCCCACCGCGTCCAGCCGCTCGCGCAGGAAGGTCGCCCAGTCGTGGGGATGGACGGCGTTGAGGTGCTCGACCACGTCCTCGAAGGTGTAGGGCCGCGCCTCCCAGACCCCGTCCTCGACGCCGTAGAAGGCGCGGGCGAAGTCGTCGAGCGACTTGCGGTCGCCGGTGGCCTCGCGGATCAGGGTGTCGGCGTCCAGCCAGATCAGCAGGGCCTCGCGGTAGTAGTCGCCGGTGCCCCGCATCCACGACGGCCACGGGTTGGGGACGCGGTAGCCGAGCAGGTTGTGGTTCGCCGTGTCCTGCAGCGCCCGCCACTGGCGGCCGGGCTGCCGGTCGTAGAAGCCCGCCACCTCGGCCAGGTTGACCACCGCCTCCTCGAACGTCCCGAGCCCTGCGCGGGCGGTGAGCACGTCGCCCCAGTACTCCGTCTGGCCCTCGTAGACCCACATCAGGGTGTTCTGGGTAGGGACGTTGAAGTTCGGGACCAGTTCGTCGGACGGGCGGCGGAACTTGCCGTTCCAGCTGTGCACGTACTCATGCGGCAGCAGGCCGCGCGTGCCGTAGGAGGGGTTGGACGCGGAGAAGAAGTTCGGGCTGGCGGTGTTCTCGGACGAGCGATGGTGCTCCAGGCCGATCCCGCCCAGCTCGGTGCTCAGACCGAGCAGGAATTCATACCGGTCGTAGTGGCGGGCGCCGAACAGGCGGTCGGCCTGCTGCACCAGCGCCTCGTACTTCGCCGTCCACTCGGGCGTGATGCCGATGGAGGCGGCGGTGTCGCCGACGAGGTTGAGGTGGACGTTCTCGCCGCGTGGATCGATGTCGACCCGGCGATAGTGGCGGCCGGCGAACATCGGGCTGTCGGCCAGGTGCTCCAGCGAGATGGGGGCGAAGGTCGCCACGTCGCCGTCGCGCGAAACGGTGTCGAGAGCCACGCCGTAGTTCCAGCCCTCAGGCAGGACGACTGACGGCGCGAAGGTGATCCGGCTGTGGTTGTAGCCGGCGGGGTAGAGCAGGGCTTTCTCCCACTGCAGGTTGACGATCTGGTCGGTCATGACCACGCGCCAGTTGGCGTTGGTAGGCTGGGTCAGCCATTCGAAGGCGACCTCGATGCTGTCCACGCCGGCGGGGACGTCGAGGTGGAAGGCGTAGGCGTCCACGGTGTCGCGCACCCACTCGATCCGCTGCCCGTTTCCCGTGACCGTCAGACCGGAGACCAGCTGGATCGGCCCGGTGCCGGCGTGGTTGCCGGGCAGGAATTTCGGGTACTGCAGCACCAGGGCGCCCGGCTGCACCGGGATGGTCTGGCGGGTGCGGATGATCTTGTGCGCCAGATCCGTCAGGTCGACCTGGATGGCGATCGTCCCGGGATAGTCGACGTCCTGCGGGGCCGGGATCGGCGGCAGGGGGCGCGGCAGGCTGGAAGGCGCCGGCAGGGGCGTCTGGGCCTGCGAGGTCTGGGCCAGGGCTGCGGGCGCGGCCGAGGCCAGCAGCAGGGCGAGGGCTGCGGTGCGGATCATCATGGTCTGCTGCACTCCGGCTTAGCGGCGGCGCGGGGCGAGGATGTCGCCGAGGCGGTCGGGGGTTCCGGGAATGCGTTCCAGGTGCGGGTAGCGCAGGCCGCCCGCGTAGTCGAAGCGGATGGTGCGGAAGCGGTCTCCACGGCGAACCATCAGCTCCACCGGCGTCGCGGGATCCTTGGCCGCGGTGATCGCGTCCGCCAGCGCTTGGGCGCTGGCCGCCCGGCCGTTGACGGCGACCACGTCCCAGCCCGCCGACAGGCCGGCTTCGAAGGCGGGCGAGCCCCAGCGCACGGCGGTCACCCGGTTCGAGGTGTTGAGCGACAGGCCCAACGAGTACTGGAAGTCGACGCGGCCCAGTTCGGCGTTCAGAGCCTTCGAATAATCGTTCGGGGCTTCGCGCCAGACCAGCCGGTAGCCGCCGCGTTCAATCCCGCCGTTCGGCGTCGGCGCGTCGGGACCCACGGCGTCCAGTCGCGTGCGCAGGAAGCCGGCCCAGTCGCCGTCCTGCACCCCGTCGAGCGTCGAGACCACGTCGTCGAAGGTATAGGGGGCCGGATCCCAGTTCCCGTCCTCGACGCCGAAGAAGGCGCGGGCGAAGTCGTCCAGCGAGCGCCGCCCGCCGCTCTGCTCGCGGATCAGGGTGTCGGCGTCCAGCCAGATCATTGCCCCTTCGCGGTAGTAGTCCTCGCTGCGCTGGAAGCTGGACCAGGGCTGCGGGCGACGCTGGGCGATGATCGGGTCGTTGGTGGTGTCCTGCATGGCGCGCCAGGTGCGGCCGGGATTGTCCTCGGCGTAGGTGGCGGCGGTATTGGCGAAGACATCCAGCGCCTGCTGTTTGGTCATCAGACCGGCGCGGGCGGTCAGCACCAAGCCCCAATACTGCGTCTGGCCCTCGTAGACCCACAGCAGGGAGTTCTGCAGCGGCTCGTTCAGCGTCGGGGTCAGCTGGTCGGCCGGACGGCGCCATTTGCCGTTCCATGAGTGGGTGTACTCATGGCCCAGCAGGTCGCGGTCGACGATGGTGCCGGTCGGATCGGTGAAATAGGCCGTCTCGACGCTGTTCTCGGACGAGCGATGGTGCTCCAGGCCGATGCCGCCCAGCTTGTCGGTGACGGCCAGCAGGAAATCGTAGTGGTTGAAATGGCGCGCCCCGAACAGGCGGTCGGCCTGGTCGATCAGCTTGCGGTGCAGTTCGATGTGCTCATCCGTCGCCGCCAGCTGACCGGCCTGGTCGGCGACCACGTTCAGCCGCACCGGCGAACGGCCGCCCGGATCAAGGTCGATCTGGCGGAAGTGCCGGCCGGCGAACACCGGGCTGTCGGTGAAATGGTCGAGGCTGATCGGCGCGAACCGCGCGACGCCGTTCTCGAAGCTCTCGGTGTCCAGCGCCGTGCCGTAGCGCCAGCCCTCGGGCAGGCGCAGGGTCGGGCGGAAGGTGATGCTGCTGGAATAGTAGCCCGCCGGATACAGCAGGGCCTTCTCCCACTGGATGTTCAGCATGTCGTCGGTGATCACCACCCGGCCCTGGCTGCTGTCCAGCGGCGTCAGCCACTTGAAGGTGGCCTGGACCGAGGTGGCCCCGGCGGGCACCTCGACCTGGAAGGCGTTGGTGTGGGTGGTGTTGCGCACCCACGGCAGGACCTCGCCGTTGGCGGTGATGCGCAGGTCCGCGATGTCGTCGACGGGCCCGACCGGACCGTGATTGCCGGGGATCCATTGCGGATACAGCAGGATCAGCGGACCGGCGCCGGTCACCGGGATCGTTTGCCTGACCGAAACGATGCGGCGGTCGATGTCGGTGGCGTCCATGTCCAGGCTGATGACGCCGGGGTAAGGGGCCTCGCGGGGCGCCGGGATCGGGGCGAGGGCGCGATCCAGCGCGGGCGTTCCGACCTGGGCCAGGGCGGGGGCCGATCCGAACAGAAGGGCGGCGGCGCAGGCGGAGGCGAGCAGGCGGGCGGAACGCATCATCGGAGGCTCTCGGTCAGTGGGCTTCGGACGCAAGCTAGAGCGCGGCGCCCGGTCGCCGGATTAAATCCCTGTCATGTTCGCGGTTCCGGCCCGGCCGGACAGCAGGTTTCAGCCCGCCGGCTTCACTTCCAGCAGCTCGACGGTGAACAGCAGGGTGGAGTTGGGCGGCAGCTCGTCGCCCCCGACCCAGCGTTCGCCGTAGCCGAGGCTCGCCGGAATGACGAACTCCAACGTCTCTCCCTCGCGCATCAGGCCGACGCCCTCGGTCCAGCCCCTGATCACCCGGTTCAGGGGGAACTCGGCCGGTTCGTTGCGGGCGTAGCTGCTGTCGAACTCGCGCCCGTCGACGAAGGTCCCGCGGTAGTGGACGCGCACCGTGTCCGTCGGCCCCGGCTGGCGGCCGTCGGGATTGGCGCGGCCGACGCGGCGGTACTGCAGGCCGCTGTCGGTGACGTTCCAGCCGCCGCGGGCAAGGTTCCATTCCAGATAGGCGGCGTTGCCCGCGTCCCAGTTGGCTTGGGTCGAGGCGCCCGAAAAGTCGTAGGGATTGGGCCCCGGCGTGGCGCAGGCGGCGACGGTCAGGGCGGCGGCGGCCGCAAGCGCGATGCGTGTCATGCGGCGACGCTATTTTCCTCATGGCGCCAAGGCAATGGCCCGCAAGAGCCCGGTCCCCGTCGCCTGCCGAAAAAGCGCGGGACGGTCTTTATTTCGCCGCCAAAGCGAGTATATCAGCGCGTTCCGCTAACTCCGTAACGAGTCTGCGCGAAAGCGCCGAGGCCCGGTTTGTCGCCCTCCGACCGGTGCGAAGGCGCGCTCCTCCCCAAGGGAGCCCTACATTTCAGGCGTCCTGGACCCGCAAGGGCCGAGGGTGGGCGCCGAAACCGAAGGTCACGGTTCGCCAGCAGGGCGGAGCCGTGGCTGCTGCATTGAGCGGGCTGCCCGGCCCGCCGCATTGGGAAGACAGAATGGCCAAGTCCAAAGCGGAACTCACCGTCAACGGTCAGTTCCTCACCGCCACCTCGTTCACCGGCAAGAAGCGCATCCGTCACTCGTTCGGCCGCATTCCGGAAGCGGTGCAGATGCCGAACCTGATCGAGGTTCAGCGCGCGTCGTACGAGCAGTTCCTCCAGCGCGAGGGCCGTCCGGGCCAGCGCACCGACGAGGGCATCGAGGCGGTCTTCAAGTCGGTCTTCCCGATCAAGGACTTCAACGAACGCGCCATCCTCGAATACGTCTCCTACGAGTTCGAGGAGCCGAAGTACGACGTCGAGGAATGCATCCAGCGCGACATGACCTACGCCGCGCCGCTGAAGGTCAAGCTGCGCCTGATCGTCTTCGAATCCGACGAGGAAACCGGCGCGCGCTCGGTCAAGGACATCAAGGAGCAGGACGTCTACATGGGCGACATCCCGCTCATGACGGACAAGGGCACCTTCATCGTCAACGGGACCGAGCGGGTGATCGTGTCCCAGATGCACCGTTCGCCGGGCGTCTTCTTCGACCACGACAAGGGCAAGACGCACAGCTCGGGCAAGCTGCTGTTCGCCGCCCGCGTGATCCCCTACCGCGGCTCGTGGCTGGACTTCGAGTTCGACGCCAAGGACATCGTCTACGTTCGCATCGACCGCCGCCGGAAGCTGCCCGCCACCACCTTCCTGATGGCCTTGGGCATGGACGGCGAGGAGATCCTCAAGACCTTCTACGAGACCGTCCCGTACGAGAAGCGCGGCGAAGGCTGGGTGACGCCGTACAAGGCCGAGCGCTGGCGCGGCGTGAAGCCGGAGTTCGACCTGGTCGACGCCGACACCGGTGAGGTCATCGCCGCCGCCGGGACCAAGATCAGCGCCCGTCAGGCCAAGAAGCTGGGCGACAGCACGACCTCGCTGTCGCTGGCCGCCGACGCCCTGCTGGGCAAGTACCTGGCCGCCGACGCCGTCAACTACGAAACCGGCGAGATCTACGCCGAGGCCGGCGACGAGCTGGACCAGCCGACCATCGAGCTGCTGGAGTCGCACGGCTTCACCACCATCGACGTGCTGGACATCGACCACGTCACCGTGGGCGCCTACATGCGCAACACCCTGCGCATCGACAAGAACACGGGCCGCGAGGACGCGCTGTTCGACGTCTACCGCGTCATGCGTCCGGGTGAGCCGCCGACGCCGGAAGCGGCCGAGGCGATGTTCCAGTCGCTGTTCTTCGATCCGGAGCGCTACGACCTGTCGGCCGTGGGCCGGGTCAAGATGAACATGCGCCTCGAGAGCCCCGAGGTTTCGGACGAGATCCGCGTGCTGCGCAAGGAGGACGTGCTCAAGGTCCTGCAGATCCTCGTCGGCCTGAAGGACGGCCAGGGCGAGATCGACGACATCGACAACCTCGGCAACCGCCGGGTGCGTTCGGTCGGCGAACTGCTGGAGAACCAGTACCGCGTCGGCCTGCTGCGCATGGAGCGTGCGATCCGCGAGCGCATGAGCTCGGTCGAGATCGACACGGTGATGCCGCACGACCTGATCAACGCGAAGCCGGCGGCCGCCGCCGTGCGCGAGTTCTTCGGCTCGTCGCAGCTGTCGCAGTTCATGGACCAGACCAACCCGCTGTCCGAGATCACGCACAAGCGTCGTCTCTCGGCGCTCGGCCCGGGCGGTCTGACCCGCGAGCGCGCCGGCTTCGAGGTGCGCGACGTGCACCCGACGCATTACGGCCGCATCTGCCCGATTGAGACCCCCGAAGGTCCGAACATCGGTCTGATCAACTCGCTGGCGACCTATGCCCGCGTGAACCAGTACGGCTTCATCGAGAGCCCCTACCGCAAGGTCATCGACGGCAAGGTCACCAACGAGGTGGTCTACCTGTCGGCGATGGAAGAGGGCCGCTACGTCGTCGCCCAGGCGAACGCCGAGCTGAACCCCGACAACAGCTTCGCCGCCGATCTGGTGTCCTGCCGCCAGGGCGGCGAGTACCTGATGTTCCGGCCCG
>JAEZIH010000059.1 GCA_023416055.1 Pseudomonadota bacterium
GTGTGGCCCTTGCCGCCACCGGGTCCGGAAAGTTTTGCGGCCATCCGCGGTTTCTCCATCAGGCCCGGCGCGACACGCGGCGAGCGACGCTGAAAGCTTCGGACCGTCTCTTGGCGTCCCCGGCCCGGCTTGTAAAGCGGGTTCGGGTGGAAGTCGGTTCCCGCGCGGGTTCCAGCTCCGCTTTACGCCTCGCAGGCGAGCCGTCCAGGCCCGGTCAACGCCCCTGGGCCAGCTTGAGAAAGCGATCCTTCAGGGCGCTGTCGGTCTTGAAGTCGCCAGTGAACCGGGTGGTGATGGTCGAAACGTGGCGGTGGTGCACGCCGCGGGTGGTCATGCACTGGTGCTCGGCGTCGATCATCACGGCCACGCCGGCGGGCTGGAGGTGCGATTCGATGGCCTCGGCGATCTGGTTGGTCAGCACTTCCTGCGTCTGCAGGCGGCGCGAGAAAATCTCGACCACGCGCGCCAGCTTGGAGATGCCGACGACCTTCTCGTTGGGCATGTAGGCGACGTAGGCCTTGCCCAGGAAGGGCGCCATGTGGTGCTCGCAGTGGCTTTCGACCTCGATGTCGCGCAGCAGGACCATGTCGTCGTAGCCCTGCACGTCCTCGAAGGTGCGGCTCAGCTCCTTGGCCACGTCGGCATCGTAGCCCTCGAACCACTCGGCGTAGGCGTCCACCACGCGCTTGGGCGTGTCGACCAGGCCGGGGCGGTCGGGATCGTCGCCGGCCCAGGCCAGCAGGGTGCGCACCGCCTCCAGCGCCTGTTCGCGGCTGGGTCGCTTGATCTCGTCGTTTACGCCGACGAGGACGGGCTTGACGGGGGTGACGCTCATTCTCGATCTCTCAGACGGGGAGGGGCCCGGGCCGCTCGCCTCTATTCTCGGCCGAAACCCTGTCGAGTATGCGGCAAGGCCGCTATATGGGCGAACCGGTCCGTTCCGCAAGAAAACCCAAGGCGCCTGCAGCCCTATGCCGCTTACTCTCCACGATACCCTGCACCGCGAAAAGCGCGTCTTCGAGCCGCGCGATCCGAACCGGGTGACCCTCTATGTCTGCGGCCCGACGGTCTATGACTACGCCCATATAGGCAATGCGCGGCCGCCGGTGGTGTTTGACGTGCTGGTGCGCCTGCTGCGTCGCACCTACGGCGCGGACAAGGTGATCTACGCCCGCAACGTCACGGACGTGGACGACAAGATCAATGCGAAGGCCGCGAAGGAAGGCACCCCGATCGGCGACGTCACCTCACGGTACGAGGCCGCCTATCTGGAGGACATGGGGCGGCTGAACGTCTCTCCCCCCGACATCGCGCCGCACGTCACCGACCACATCGAGGCGATCGTCGCGCAGATCGCGGCCATCGTTGAAAACGGCTGCGCCTACGCCGCCGAGGGGCATGTCCTGTTCGACGTCGCCGCCTATGAGAACTACGGCCGCCTGTCGGGCCGCAACCTCGACGACATGATCGCCGGGGCCCGCGTCGAGGTCGCGCCCTACAAGAAGAACCCGCACGACTTCGTGCTGTGGAAGCCGTCGAAGGAAGGCGAGCCGTCATGGCCCTCGCCGTGGGGCGACGGGCGGCCGGGCTGGCATATCGAATGCTCGGCGATGATCGAGAAGACCCTCGGCCTGCCGATCGACATCCATGGCGGCGGCATCGACCTGGTCTTTCCGCACCACGAGAACGAGATCGCACAGGGCGTTTGCGCCCACGGCCATGCCCGCTCGCCCGAGGCGCACGCGGAATACGCCCGCTACTGGATGCACAACGGCTTCCTCACCGTCGACGCGGAGAAGATGTCCAAGTCGATCGGCAACGTCCTGCTGCTGCATGACCTGGTGCAGACCATGCCGGGAGAGGTGGTCCGATGGGCCCTGCTGTCGGCCCACTACCGTCAGCCCCTGGACTGGAACCAGAGCCTGCTGGATCAAAGCCGCAAGGCTCTGGACCGCCTCTACGGCGCCCTGCACCGCTCCGCCGCGGTCGAGGCTTCAGGCGACCGGGCTCCGGCCGAGTTCCTCAAGGCCATCGAGGACGATCTGAACACCCCGGGCGCGATGGCGGTGCTGTTCGGTCTGTCGAGCGAGATCGAGCGCGGCATGACCGCCGGCGATCTCGACGCCGTGGGCCGCGCCAAGGGCGAACTGCTCGCGGCCGCAGGCATTCTGGGCGTGCTGCAGTCCGATCCGGCGGCCTGGCTGGAGGGCGAGGTGTCATCCGACCTCCGCGTCGAGGTCCAGGCCCTGCTGGAACAGCGCGCCGCGGCCCGCGCCGCCAGGGACTGGGGCGAGGCCGACCGCATCCGGGACCGGCTGAACGAACTGAACGTCGTGGTCATGGACGGCCCGCAGGGCGCGACCTGGCGGCTGAAGGCCTAGGTCTGGCTCTCCGACTCCGGATCAGGCCGGCAGTGCTCCGATCGGGATCAGGTGATCCGTTTGGCCGAGACCGGGTCGCTGGCGGGGAAGGTCTCCTCGACGGCTTCGTCGACCAGGGCCTCCTGGCGGTTCTCCGCGCCCCGCTCATCCTCGCACAGCTGGTCGGGCTTGCCATCGTCGGGCGAGGCCTTGCGGGCGTAGGGTTCGTCGTCGGCCGGGGCCTGCTGGTGGTCGGGATTGTGCGTCATGGTTCGGCTCCTCAGCTCGAGGGGTGATCTTCTTCGCCGTCCGGCCCATAGCCGAGGTCGGCGATGTCGTCGTCGGAAAGGCGCTTGGCCTCCCAGTGGGCGGCGCTGGCCTGGGCCCCGCGCACCTCGCGCATCAGACCGGTGTAGACCAGCTCCACCTCGTCGTGGGTGCGCAGGTCGCCGCCCCCGGCGTCGATCTCGGTCAGCCGCGGGCTGTCGACGCCGTACTGCGGGTCGGCCTCGGGCTCCACGCCGCTGGCCGACAGTTCGTCGTCGATGTCGAGGTCCGCCTCATCGATCGTCTCGAGGTCCTCCTCGGACTCCTCGTCGTCGGAGTCGCCCGCCATTCGGGTGACGTCCAGGACCTCGGGCAGCTCCTCGAAGGTCTTGAACTCGTTGCTGGCCGCCCCGGCGTCGGCTTCGTCGAAGTTGTCCTCGTCGAACACCTCCGAGAAGTCCTGGTCGTCGGGGCCGTTGTCGTCGATCGCGGGCATGGCGTCCTCCATTCTCGGAGGATCAACGCTGCGTGTCAGGCGGCGTTCCAGCCCCGCTCGACGACGCGGTCCAGGGCCTCCCGCATCTCGCCGATCACTGCCGGCCAGCCGTCCACCGCGGCGCGCCGGAACACCCGCGCCTCAGGGTAGAAGACGTAGCCGTCGGTCTTCATCAGGTGCCAGTCGTCCGGCGCCGCGACCATCCAGGTCCGCGCCCCGCTGGCCGCCGCGATGTTCGTTCCGGCGATGCCCGGGCCGATCACCAGATCGCAGGCCACGGACAGGGCCGCGACGTCCTCGAGATCGTCCTTCAGGTTGATCGGCGGGGTCCAGATGCGGACCCCGGCCGCCTCGGCCTTGGCCAGGTCCTCGCTGACGTCGCCGCACTGCAGGTTGATCATCACGCAGCCCGGCGCGCGCAGGATCGGCTCCCACAGCTGGAAGCTTGAGGCGAAATAGGCGGCGCGCGCGCCCGTCATCACCAGGCTCTTCCAGTGCAATCCGACCTTCAGCCCGGGGCCGAGGGCCTCCAGTTCGCGCGTCCAGCGGGCCACCCGCTCCGGATCGGGACGGATGACGCCGTCGTGGCGGGGGAAGGCGGCGACGCTGGGCCGGTAGACGGTCATCAGGCTGCCCATCGGGACCCAGAACTCGGGAGCCTCGCCTTCAGGCAGGTCCTCGACGAAGGGCACGAAGCGGGTCAGGCGTCCTTCCAGCCGGATGGCCTTGTGGCCGCCGACGATCGCCTCGGGCCAGCGGCGCTGGAACAGGCCCACCATCCGCTCCTCTACGGCGACGAACACCTTGCCCTCGGGGCCGACCGCTTCGATCACGTCGGCGAGGCAGTTGGCGAAGATCAGCTCGTCCGCGATGCCCTGCTCGCCGACGACCAACAAGCGGCGGCCGCGGATATCCTCCTCGGCGGGTTTCCAGCGGGGCGCCGGGACGGCCACGCGCAGGGCGTCCGGCAGATTGGGATCGAAGCGCACCTCATAGGCCTCGAACGCCTCCGGCAGGCGCGCCTCGCCCATCAGCATCAGGGCGCGGGCCATGTTCATCATCGCCGCCTCGTAGGGGCCCTCGGCGCCGGGGAGGGCGGCCTCCAGATCCTCCAGCGCGCCGGCGATGTCGCCCAGCGGCCGCCGCACGTTGGCGCGGTTGTAGCGGGCCTTGGAGAAGCCCGGGTCCAGGCGCAGGGCCTCCTCGAAGAAGGTCAGCGCCTCGGTCAGCCGTCCCTCGTCGTTCAGCACCGTGCCGAGCGAGTTCCACAGCACCGGGCTCTCCGGCTCGACCTGAAGCATCGCCCGCAGCGTCTCGATGGCGTCCCCGTAGCGGCGCTGGTCGCGCATCACCCCGGCCAGGTTGTTGGTCGCCTCGATATGCCCCGGATTGGCGGCGAGAAATTTGAGCAGCAGCTTCTCGGCGATCTCGAGATAGCCCAGTCGCTGGGCGAGCCGGCCCAGGTCGTGGGCGATGTCGTTGTGGTCGGGCAGCAGCTTCAGGGCCGCCTCATACGCCTGGATGGCGGGGCCGAACTGGTTGGCCTTCTCCTGGCAGATGGCGAGGACGTGCCAGGCCAGGCCGCTGGTTTCGTCGATCTTCAGCGCCGCGATGGCCCGCTGGCCGCCGCGCTCGTAGTCGTTGACCCGGATGGCGGCCAGCGCCGCCTTGAGCAGCTCCAGCACCTTCCGCTGCGACCTGGCGGAGCGGCCGCCGCCGCCGGCCAGCGACCGCGACAGGCGGCGCAGTGCCTCTGGCGAGGCCGCGTCGCCGGCCACGCTCTGGGCCGCGGGAGCGGGGGCGTGCGGAAGATCTTCGAGGGCGGGGGAGGGCTGGGCGGACATGAACGACTCGGCTTGTGACCGGCCCAGCAAACCTCGTCGGCCACAATACATGGTTAACCACGCCTGTTTATCCTGCGTTCGTCCCCGGCTTCCTAACGTCGCCGTGCGCCTGTTCAGGAGTCGCTCCGAATGCCGCTTAAGTTGTCGCTCAAACCCGGCGAGAAGTTCGTTCTCAACGGGGCCGTCGTCCAGAATGGCGACCGGCGCGGCGTCCTGATCCTGCAGAACAAAGCCAGTGTGCTGCGGGAGAAGGATATTCTTCAGCCAGAAGACGTAAACAGCCCGGCGAAGCGTGTATACTTCCCCGTGATGATGATGTACTTGGACGAGGCGGCTGCGCCCAAGGTCTATGACGAGTTTGCGCTGCGTCTCAGCGAGTTCATGAGCGCGACGCGCAACCCGCAGGTCCTGGCCGACTGCGTGGCGGCTTCGCGGCACGTCATGTCGCGCGAATACTACAAGGCTCTGATGGCGGCCCGGAAGCTGGTGGATTACGAGGAAGGTCTGGCGAATGTCGCTTCAGGCGTACAAGACCGCAGCGACGCGGGCTGAGAACCCCCGCGAGATGGAGTATCGGCTGTTCGGGCAGGTGACCCGGGCGCTGATGCACGCCTCGACGGTGGACCCGTCCGACATCGCCACGCGCATAGACGCGCTCGACTGGAACCGCCGCCTGTGGTCGACCCTGGCGACGGACTGCGCCAGCCCCGACAACGCCATGGACAAGTCGCTGCGCGCCCAGATCATTTCGATCAGCCTGTTCGTGAACCGTCACTCCTCGGCCGTGATGCGCGGCGAGGAGGATTTCGAGGCGTTGATCGACATCAACAAGATGGTCATGCAGGGCCTGGCCGGCCCCGGAACGGCGCAGGCCGCCTGAACCGAGCGGCTCAGCCGGCCCGGCGGATCAGCTCGTCGGCGAGGTCGGTCGTCAGATAGCCGTCAGCCAGCCGCCCGTTGGCCATCTGCCAGCGCCGCAGCGCCGCGCGGGTGTTGGCCCCGATCACTCCGTCGACCCCCTGGGTGTCGTAGCCGAGCGCGGTCAGGGCGCGCTGGGCCCCGATGCGCTGCTCGCGCGACAGCGGGGCGTCGTTCGGCCAGGTCGCGGTCAGGCCCGGCCGGCCCTGCACGCCGTCGGCTGTGAGGCCGATGGCCAGGGCGTAGCTGACCGAGTTGTTGTAGCGGCGGATGACGTAGTGGTTGGGCAGGGCCAGGAAGGCCGGGCCGCGCGCGCCCTGGGGCAGCAGGATGGTCGCCTCCTCGGCCGCCTCGGCCGCGGTCGGGCTGCCGCCCTGTGCGAGGGTTACGCCCCGGGCCGCCCAGTACGACCACGGATGGCGCGGCCCCTCGGCGTCGGCGTAGTTGAAACCTGACGGAAGCTTGACCTCGTAGCCCCAGCTCTGGCCGCGCTTCCAGCCGGCCTGGGCCAGCAGGTTGGCCGCCGAGGCGAGCGCGTCGGCGTCCGTGCCCCAGATGTCGACCTTGCCGTCGCCGTCCTGGTCGACCCCGAGCCGCAGGTAGTTGTCCGGCATGAACTGGGTCTGGCCCATGGCCCCGGCCCAGCTGCCCTTCAGTCCGGCGCGCGAGCGGCGCCCGTCGATGACGATGTCCAGGGCGTCCTTCAGCTGCGCCTCGGCCCAGTCGCGGCGGCGGCCGTCGAAAGCAAGAGTGGCCAGCGAGCGGATCACGTCATGATCGCCCTGGACCTGTCCGAAGGCCGATTCCTGGGCCCAGATGGCGACCAGGATCTCGGAAGGCACCCCGAAACGCTGCACCACTTCCCACGGCACGCGGTCCACGCGCTGGCGGGCCTGGGCGATGCGGGTGGGGGTGACGGCGTTCTGGACGTAGGCTCCGGCCGGCCGGCTGAACTCGGGCTGGTTGCGGTCGAGCCGGATCACCGAGGCGTCGGGGGTCAGGCCGGCCAGTTCGCGCTCGTAGGCGGCGCGGCGGTCCCCGCCATGGCGGGCGAGGAAGCCCTGTTTCCACCCCTCGAACCCGGCCTGGTCGACGGTCTGCTCTGTCGGAACAACGGGCGCGGGCGGCGCGGGGGGCGGCGCCGGCTCCGGCTGCACGGGCGCGGGAGCGGGGGCGCTCGCCGGCGGCGGCTCGGGCAGCATCGGCGCGCAGGCGGCGACCGTTCCAATCAGGATGAGGCGAAGGCTGAAGCGCATGATCTGCAACGTAATCTCCCGGCTCGGTCCCGCCTCATAACAACTCCGCGAGTCCGCCGCGACGCCTACAGCGCGCGAGTGGAGAAAGCGTTGCCGTGGCGCATCGCGGGCCGCCGTTAACCTTTGATGTAATCGAGCCGGTAACCGCTTCGGGCGCAGAAGGACGCTGCTCCCTGAGACCGATGGCCTGGTGGCGGAGGGGCTACGCGTCGGCGGTGCAACGCCGAAGACCCTCCGTTCAACTCGGAGGCCAGGCCTCCATCTCCGGCTCGGTCAGCCCCGCGGCATCGGATAGCCGGTGAAGCGCTTCGGCTTCTTCATCAGCACGTGGGTGACGACCTTCTCGACGCCGAGGTCGCCGGCCATGAGCTCCTCCGACAGCGCCGTCCACGCCGCCATGTCGGGCGCCACCACCTTGATCAGATATTCGAACGGGCCGCTGACGTAGGTGGCCTCGACGATTTCGGGGATGTCAGCCAGCGCCGCCTCGAACCGGGCGAGGCGGTGAGGGTGCTGCCCTTCCAGCCAGACCTCGGCGTAGAGAATCACCCCGATGTCGAGCGCCCACGGGTTCAGCCGGGCACCATAGCCCTCGATGACTCCCGCCTTTTCCAGACGCCGCACGCGGGCGAGGCAGGCGCTGGGGGACAGGGCGACCTGCTCGGCGAGGGCCTGGTTGGTGAGTCGTCCGTCGGCCTGCAGGGCCGCCAGGATGCGCCGGTCGATGCGGTCCAGCGTGGGGAATGCGGCCATGTGGGCGTCCTGCCGCATGAACTGCGGTTTCCACGGGAGACTTCCGTCACACCCACGATGGGGTCGAACCTATGCTGTGGTCAACGCCGCAGATGGTGCGGTTCAAGTGATGGAGAGACCGATGACGAGGAAGGAAAGGCTGGAGGCCTGGACGTTCGCCGCCGTCCTGTTCGTTGGCCTGCCGCTGAGCATCCTGTTCAGCGCATGGCTGGTGGGCTAGGGACCTTTGCGGGGCCGTGTCGACGGACAGTTGACGCCCGGCCCCGCCGTCTCTATACGCACCGCTCCGCCGCAGGTCCGCCCGCGGCTTTTCTGTTTTGATTTGCCTCAGGACGACGACCATGAAGGTCCGCAGCTCGCTCAAGTCGCTCAAGGGTCGCCACCGCGACTGCAAGGTCGTTCGCCGCAAGGGCATCGTCTATGTGATCAACAAGACGGACCCGCGCTTCAAGGCGAAGCAGGGCTGATCCTCCGGTCAAGCCGGAGGATGACGATGCGCTCAAGCAGCCCGTCGCCGCGCGACGGGCGTTAGCGCACCAAGCAGCTATCCACAGGTCGCGGGCCTTGTCCGCGGCCTTTTTCGTGCCTGATGTTGAGCCGGCCCCGCGGGCATGGTTAGCGTCCGGCCTCTCTTCAATCGCCGCTTTTCAGGAGTCCGCCCGTGGCCGACGACGCCAACTTCGACGCCAGCCCCGACGTGCTGACCGCGACCGCCCAGGGCCGCCTGCGGTCGATCATCGAACGCCTCGAGCGCCTCGAAGAGGACAAGCAGGCGGTGATGACCGACATGAAGGAGGTCTTCGCCGAGGCCAAGGGCGAAGGCTACGACGTCAAGACGCTGCGCAAGGTCATCCGCATCCGCAAGCAGGACAAGGCCAAGCGGCAGGAGGAAGAGGCGATCCTCGACCTCTACCTGTCGGCGCTGGGCGAAGTTTAGGGTCGAGGGGCCAGGTTCAGCCCTTCTCACCGGGTCCGCGAGTCTTGCGGCCCCAGCGGCGCTTGGGCTCCTCGCCGCGCGCCTTCGCCGAGATTTCCTTGAGCTTCCGGCCCTGCATGGCTGAGAGCGCCTGACCGGGTGCGCCCAGCTCAGGGTCACCGAAGGCCCGGCCGTGGGTCTTCACCCGCTCGCTCACCGAATCGAGAAACTCGCCCTCCCACTCGGACAGGGTCACGCCGGCCCTGTCGGCGGCCCGTCGCGCACGCCGCAGGGCGTTCAACGCCGCGCGCTGCGCCGCCTTGCGCTGGGCTTCGAACGGGCTGGGCGGGGGCTTGCGTTTCAAGTGGGACGAGGGGCGCGGGGCGAGAGTCGTGGGGCAGGCGCGCAGCCGCTGGCGGCATCGCCCCCCAGTCGAAGACTAGAACCTGGTTCGGACGACCGAAACCCTTCTTCCCTCGACCCTCGACCCTCGACCCTCGCTCCTAGAACAGAATCTTCCGGAACGTCAGCCGCACCGACCGGCCTTCCGGATCGAGGAAGTCGGGCTGGTAGTTGAGCGGCGTCTCGGCGCCGACCGCGGTGACCTCGGGCCGGCTGTCGAACAGGTTCTGGATGCCCAGCTGAATGCGCGAGCCTTCCAGCCACGGGAAGCGCTCGACCCACGAGGTGCGCTGGTTCAGGTCCATGAAGACGTTCACGTTCACCGTCAGCTGATCGGCGAACTGGAGATCGGGTCCCGTTCCGCCGCTCACGCGGGTGCTGTCGCGCCAGTTGGCCATGACGAAGGTTCCGACCCCGTTGCGGAACACGCCGCCGGTGGCCTGGATCTCATGGCGCGGACTGCCGCCGCGGCCCGAGGTGGCCGCGCCGTCCAGCAGGTCGAGAACCGGCAGGCCGTCGGCGATGACGATCTCATCCTGCAGCCGCCACGTATGATAGACGGAGAGGTGGAAGCGGCCCTGTCCGGGCTGCATGCCGCCGCCGCGCCCGCCCCCGCCGGCCATGCGGATC
>JAEZIH010000087.1 GCA_023416055.1 Pseudomonadota bacterium
TAGAACTGGTTGCGCAGGATCATGAAGGTCCAGGCCTTCATGTTGGTGCCCATCTGATAGCTGGCGCGTGCGTCCCAGGCCTTCATCATGGCGTCCTGCGCCAGATCGTCGGCCGCCGTCGGGTCGCCCGTCAGGGTGCGCGCAAACGCCCGCAGATGCGGGATGAGCGTGACCAGCTCCCTCTTGAAGGCGGCGTCATCGGCTGAGGGAGGCTTGGGCGGCGAATTGGATACGCCGCTCATGCGCCGCCCTCGGTGGCGCGCTCGTCCGCGCGGCGCAGGATGTCGAGGAACTCGTCCGGAACCGGCTCGTTCACGACCTCGTCGAACATGTGACGAAGCTTCACCCCGATCGCCTGCTGACGAAGGCGTGCTTCCTCGAGGGCCGCGCCGCCCTCGGGCGCCGCCTTGCGGGAAGGTTTGGAATTTTCTGTCATCGATAGAACGGCCGCCACCCTGACGCTGTTGCTGCGAAAGCCGACAACGCCAGCCTTCGTCGAGAGTTCCTGCCTTACGGAGGATTAATGCTCAAGCTTTCGTCCCCGGACGGGAACCGTGGCCTATTTGATACGTTGACCCGGCCTGCACAGGTCCCAATCTGGACGGGACCGCTACCTTTGTCGGGGAATATTTCATGAGCCTGCTGGCCCGTCTTGCGCCGCATCTGCCCTACGTGCGTCGGTACGCCCGCGCCTTGACCGGCGACCAGACCACCGGTGACAACTACGTGCGGGTCGCGCTGGAAGCGCTGGCCGCCGGCGAGCGCCAGCTTCCCGCCGACATGACGCCGCGGGTGGCGCTGTATCACGTCTTCCACGCCATCTGGGCCTCGACCGGCGCGCAGCTCGAGGACAAGAGCGGCCTCGAAGGCCAGGACGACGCCTCGCGCCGGCTGATGCAGATCGCGCCGCGTTCGCGCCAGGCCTTCCTGCTCACCGCGCTGGAGGGCTTCACGCCCTCGGAAGCCGCCCAGATCCTCGACGCCGACGCCCAGGACGTAGAGCGCCTGATCGCCGAGGCGCAGTCGGACATCGACGCCGAACTGGCCACCGACGTTCTGATCATCGAGGACGAGGCCATCATCTCGGCCGACATCGAGAGCCTGGTGAAGGAGCTGGGTCACCGCGTCACCGGCACCGCCACCACCCATGACGAGGCTGTCGACGCCGTCGCCCGGCATCGTCCGGGTCTGGTTCTGGCCGACATTCAGCTGGCCGACGGTTCGTCGGGCATCGACGCCGTCAAGGACATCCTCAAGCGGATCGACGTGCCGGTGATCTTCATCACCGCCTTCCCCGAGCGGCTGCTGACCGGCGAACGTCCCGAGCCGACCTTCCTGATCACCAAGCCCTTCCAGCCGGAGACGGTGAAGGCGGCGATCAGCCAGGCGCTGTTCTTCCATCCGTCGCGTCAGCGCGAAGCGGCCTGACTGCCGATCCGGACACAAGAAAGGGCTCCGGTCTTCGGACCGGGGCCCTCTTTGTTTGGGCGCTGTATCAGCGAGCGGTTGAAGGCTCGGCCGAGACGACGGGAGCGTTGACGTTGGGGGCCTCGCCGGTCGGCGGGCTGGTCGGTTCGCCCGTCGCCGTGGTCGGCGCGTCGGCGGCCGGAATCTCGACCCTTTCGGTCTGGAAGGCCGCGGCGTCCACGGCCTGGTCGCCGTCGTTGGCGTTGGTGGCCGCGAAGCCGCCCTGGCTGACGAACCACATGCCCAGCAGCAGAATGGCGACGGCGGCCAGGGAGATCAGCAGCAGGGTCAGGATGCGCACCCCGCCGCGGCCGCCGCGGACGTACTGCGCCTCGACAGGGCGGCCTTCGTGCACCGCATCGGCGGCCTTGTCGTGTGGGGATTCATGGGTCATGGCGGGCCTCCCGGCGGCTGTTGCGCGATGGAGGGTGAACGCCGACGCCAGCGGAGCCGTTCCGGCCCTCGCCCGACGCGCGAAAAAAGTTCGTCCGGGGCGGAACCCGTGCTTTGGCGCGCCGTTATCGGGTGTGCGGAGGCGGCGACGCCCCCCCGACTTGAGACCGGCGCATGCCGGTCTGTCGCCTCCGCGCCTCATTCTCGATGATGCCACTTCGGCGGGCTCCAAGGGGCCCGCCTTTTCTTTTGCGCCCGGCGCTGGACAGCGGGCCGGCCGCGGGCATGATGCCAGTCCACAAAGAAAACGTTCGGAGATCACCATGGCTCGCGTCAATCGGCAGTGGGTGCTGCGTCAGCGCCCGAAGGGTCTCGTGCAACCCGGCGACCTTGAGCTGGTCGAGGCGCCTGTCCCGGCGCTGAACGAGTCGGAAGTGCTGGTCCGCACCATCTACCTGTCGCTGGACCCTACCAACCGCACCTGGATGAATGATTCCGAAGGCTACCTCCCGCCCGTGCCGCTCGGCGGGGTGATGCGCGGCCTGACCCTCGGCGTGGTCGAGGAAAGCCGCTCGTCCCGCTTCCGCGCCGGCGACATCGTCACCCCGTTGTCCGGCGGCTGGGCCGACTACGCCGTGGTGCGCGAGATGGAGCTGCGGCCGGTCCATCGTGCGCCGGGCCTGCCGCTGACCGCCAACCTCAGCGTCCTCGGCATGACCGGCATGACGGCCTATTTCGGCGTCACCGACGTGCTCAAGCCGCAGGCGGGCGAGACGCTGGTCATTTCGGCCGCGGCCGGGGCGGTCGGCTCGATCGCCGGACAGGTGGCCAAGGCCCGCGGCGCGCGGGTCATCGGCATCGCCGGCGGTCCGGACAAGTGCCGCTGGCTGACCGAGGAGCTCGGGTTCGACGCCGCCATCGACTACAAGAACGAGGACGTCGGCGACGCCCTCGACCGCCTCGCCCCTGACGGCGTCGAGATGAATTTCGAGAACGTCGGCGGCGACATCATGATCGCCGTCTTCAACCGGCTGAAGACCCATGGCCGCATGGCTGTCTGCGGCCTGATCTCGGCCTACAACGCCACCAAGGCGCCGCCGTCGCCCAACTTCGCCCGCATCATCACCCACCGCCTGAACGTCCAGGGCTTCCTCGTGCTGGACTACGCCCACCGGGCCCGCGAGATGGTCGCCGAAATGGGCCCGTGGCTGAACGACGGCTCGGTCAAGTGGAAGGTCCACGTCGACGACGGACTGGAAGGCGCGCTGGACTCGCTGAACCGCTTGTTCACCGGCGACCACGACGGCAAGCTGCTGGTGCGGGTGTCCGAAGAGCCCGCCGGCTGAAGGCGCCCCGGATGAGCGAACCGCTCCACGTCCATTTCGAGGACCTGGCCGTGGGCGAGGTCGTGCCGCTGGGCGCCTGCGCCGTGGACGCCGCGGCCCTGGAGGTGTTCGTCGAGCGCTTCCTGCCGGGCTGGGACGGCGCCTACGGCGCCCCGGACTCCATGGTCTACGCCCTGTGGAGCCGGATGTTCGCCGACAAGGTCGCCGGCTGGGCCCAGTCCAAGGTGCTGGCCGTCGACGGCCTGCGCTACATGCGCAATCCGCCCGCCGGCGAGCTGATGCGCGGCCGGATGACCGTCATGGGCAAGGACCCGGTCGGGGACGAGAAGGGCATCGTCATCGCCCAGCACGACCTGCTCGACGAGGCCGGCCGGCTGATCTTCTCCTGCCTGACCCGCGCCCTGCTGGCCCGCAGATAGACGTCGGGCAACGAAAAGGCGGCCCGCCGAAAGCGAGCCGCCTTGTCACCTGTTGCTTGGGACCGGTCGCCTTGTCAGGCGTTTCCGGCCGCGGCCTGCTCGTTGGCGGCCTTCTGGAAGGCGATGGCCACCAGACGGTCCCAGCCGGCCAGCGAAACCAGGTGGGCGTAGATCTGGCCCAAGGCGCCGTTGTCGCGCAGCTCGACCAGCTTCTCGGCCGGCAGGGCCTTCAGCTTGTCTTCCGAGACGGCGAAGTACTCGGCGATCTTCTGCGGCGCGGCGGCGCTGCCGTCCGGGTTGCGCGGGGTAAAGGTCGCCTCGCGGACCTCCAGCAGCTGCAGGTCGTTGAGCAGCTTCACGAAGGCTTCGGTGCGCAGGCGCTCCTGCTCGAAATTGTTGCAGAACTCCATCGCCTGTTCGACGTACGGCGACGGCTTTCCGTCGACGAACAGCGGCTGCGAGCCGCCTTCCTTCACGAACGGCGCGGCGCGGTCGACGCACAGGATCAGGCGCTTCTGCGACTCGTCATTGGCGAAGACGAAGGGATAGCGGCGCACGAAAGCCGGGATGTAGGCCTCCGGACGGAAGGAGCCGGTGGCTTCGACGAACAGGTTGTCGCCCTGGCGCAGGCCCATCACGGCCACGGGCTGGCGGTTGTCGCCGACGAAGATGACCGGATAGCTCAGCGCGGCCGGGGCGAACTCGGTGACGGTCAGCGGCACCAGGTGCGTGCTGGCGGCGAAGGCGTAGGGCTGTTCGCTCGGCTCGACGCCCAGGTTGCCGTGCGCCTCGACCGAGAGCGGCTCCGGCTTGCCGTAGAACAGGACGTTGCCCGAAAGCGGGGTGTCGTTGGCGGTGGTGTCGGTCATGGACGCGAAACGAGCTCTGGATGGAAAAAGGGAAGCGCGCTTCTAGCCCAGACCGTCCCGGGCGGCAAACGGGGTTCCCCTCAGCGGGGCGCCGGCTCAGAAGCGCCAGGTCACTCCGGCCCGCAGGCTGCGCCCGGGGAGGGGGGCGATGTCCTTCTGGAAGCTGGCGTGCTCACGCGCCTCGGCGTCGGTGAGGTTCGAGGCCTCGACGAAGACGGTAACGTTGCGATCGGCGAACGGCCGAAGCGCGGCGCTGACATTGACCAGGGTGTAGGCGTCGGTGGCGCGCTCGAAATCGGCCAGGCGGTCCTGCTCGCCGACCCGCCGCAGTTCGACCCCGGCGTCGAAGCGCCGCGAGCTCCAGTCCAGACCCAGGGTCGCCGACCATGGCGGAATGCGCGCCGCCGGCCCGAGGTCGGTCGACGCCCTGACCCGGTCCGCCGCGCCTGAGAGGGTCAGGCTGCGGTCGCCGCTCTCCCACAGCCGGTACTCGGCCTGGGCCTCGAAGCCGCGGAAGTCGGCGTCCGTCTGGACGTATTCGAACACCGGCAGACCGCTGTCCACGTCCTCCGCCCCGGTCGGGCGCAGGTCGATGAAGCCGTCGTAGCGAGCCGCATAGGCGTGCAGGTCGGCCTCGAACCGCCCCTTGGCGTAATGCAGCGTCGTCTCCAGCGAAGTCGCGGTCTCGGAGTCGAGGCCGACATCGCCGACCTCAAAGGCCCCGGTGGCCACGTGGGCGCCCCGCGCGAACAGCTCGACCTCGCTCGGCGCGCGCTCGTTGCGGGCCAGGCTGACGCCGAGGAACAGCGGCCCCGTCGGCCGCACGAACAGGCCCGCCGAGGCCGAGGCGTTGGAGAACTCCCGCCTGCCGGCCAGGCTCTCCAGCGAGCGCCGGTCCAGCCGCAGCCCGCCCTCGACGCCCAGGCCGCCGCGGTCCAGGCGCTGCACGGTGTACAGCCCCTGCTCGGAAATATCGGTCTGCGGCACATAGGCCTCGTCGCCGACCGCGTCGAAGCTCCGCTTCAGCAGCTGCAGGCCGACAACGCCCTGCCAGCCGCCCCTCCGGCGCTGGATCAGCTCCAGCCGGCCCTCGGTCCCATCGGAGAAGAAGCGGGTGCCGATCTCGTCGCCCTCGAACTCGGTGTGGGCGTAGTCGGCCCGGCCCGCCGACAGGCGCACGGCGCTGAACGGCCCGGCGTCGAACGCCAGCTCGCCGCGCAGGTCGTAGCGGGTCTGCTCCAGCCCGATCGAGACGCCGTCGCCGTGGTCGTGACCGTGCCCGTCGTCATGCTCATGCCCCGGCACGCCATAGGTCGTGTCGACGTGCTTGACCGAGACGCCGACGTGGCCGCGCGAGCCGATCCAGCTGACCCCGGCGCCGTACTGGTCCAGCCGCACGAAGGTGTTGTGCACCGTGCGGTCATCGCCCGGGACCTCGCCCTCCTCGGCCAGCAACCAGCGCGACTCCGGGAAGACCGGCACGTCGTAGTCCGAGGCGTCACGGGTGAAGCCGTCGACGGTCACCACCAGCGGTCCGGCGGCGGCCTTCAGCCGCCCGCCCAGCGCCGTCCCGCCATCCACCGTCGAGGCCTGGGCCGAGACATGGCCCTCGACGCCGTCGGGCCGTTCGGTCGGAATCCGGTCGTCGAGGATATTGACCACCCCGCCGATGGCCGAGCCGCCGAACACCAGGGTCGAGGGCCCGCGCACGATCTCGATGCGCCGCGCCTCGCCGGGGTCGACCGCCACCTGGTGGTCGGGCGAGACCGAGCTGGCGTCGATCATCCCCAGGCCGTTGGTCAGCACCTGCACCCGCGGCCCGGCCAAGCCGCGGATCACCGGCCGGCTGGCCCCGGGGGCGAAGCTGGTGCTGCGCACGCCGGGCAGTCCGCTGACCAGATCGCCCAGGGTCGCGGCCGGGGCCACGGCCAGGTCTTCCTCGTCCAGCACGTCCACGGCCAGCAAGCTGGCCCGGTCGGTGACCCCGAAGGGCGCGCCGGTGACGATGACGTCGTCGACCACGGCCTCTCCCGGCGGCGGCGCGGTCTGAGCGGCGGCGGCGCCCGCCAGGGCGCTCCAGGCGACGGCGGCGAGCAGAAGAGGGCGGGAACAGGGGATACGGCTACTCATCTCCCGGGTGTTATGAAATAACATCACGCACAGTCAAGCCCGCCCCGTTGCGGCGCGCGGCGCGACCGATTAGCTGTGGTCCATGGGCGACGCCTGCCACCACCATCACGCCGAGGGTCCGCCCGCCGCGGACGAGGTGGCGCGCGTCCTCGCCGCCACCGAGACCCGCCTGACCGCCGAGGGCGAGCGCATGACCTCGGCCCGCACCCGGGTGCTGGAGCTGCTGCTGGCGGCCGGCGAACCGGTCAAGGCCTACGACCTCATCGCCCGCTACGGCGAGGACGGCCAGCCGGCCAAGCCGCCAACGGTGTACCGCGCCCTCGAATTCCTCGAGCGGCAGGGGCTGGTGCACCGCATCGCCTCGATCAGCGCCTATGTCGCCTGCAGCTCGGACGATCGCGACCACGCCGCCGCCTTCCTGATCTGCGACTGCTGCGGCGCCACGGAAGAGGTGTCCTCGCCGGTGGCCGGGGCCCTCGGCAAGGCCGCGGACGCCGCCGGCTACGCCATCGCCCGCACCACCATCGAGGCCCACGGCCGTTGTCCGGCCTGCCGCGCCGGCTGACGCTGGCGCCTTCCTCCGACAGGACCTATCTGCACGCCATGGACGCCATCCGGCTCTCCCCGCCCCGCCGCCTGACCCTGCCGGTGGACAACCGCTGGGGCGCCGGCGAGATGAGCGTGCTGGACTTCGGCCCGGCCGACCGTCCGGTGGACCTGGTCTTCGTCCACGCCAACGGCTTCAACGCCCTGACCTATCGCCGCCTGTTGGCGCCGCTCGCCGGAACCCTGCGCATCTGGGCGCCTGACCTGCGCGGGCACGGACGGACGCAGCTGCCCGCCGACCCCTCCCGCCGCCGCGGCTGGAGCGATCATCGCGACGACCTGGTCGCCCTGCTCGACGCCCTGGACGGACCGCCGGCGGTCCTCGCCGGCCATTCCATGGGCGGGACCTCGGCCCTGCTGGCCGCCGCCGAGCGCCCGCAACAGGTCGCCGGCCTTGTGCTGCTGGATCCGGTGATCTGGCGCCGCTGGGTGGTGATGGCCTTCCACCTGCCCCTGCTGGACCGCATGGCCTCGCGCATCCCGCTGGTGAAGAGCGCCCGTCGCCGCCGCGCCGTCTTCGACAGCCGCGAACAGGCCTTCGCCGCCTACGCCGGACGGGGCGCCTTCCGCGGCTGGCCCGAGGCGATGCTGTCCGACTACCTCGCCGATGGCCTGATCGAGACCGACGAGGGGCTGGTCCTGGCTTGTCCGCCGGAATGGGAGGCCTCAAACTACGCCGCCCAGAGCCACGATCCGTGGCGAGCCCTGGCGCGGCTGGATCGGCCGGTGCGCATTCTCAAGGCCGAGACGGGCTCGACCTGCGCCGTGCCCGAAGCGCCGCGCGGCCTGCCGCACGTCACGGTGGAGACGGTCGCCGGCGGAACCCATTTCTTCCCGATGCTTCAGGCCGACGTGGCCCGCGACGCCCTGTTCGACGCGGCGGTGTGAGCCGTCTCGCGGCACTGGCGCGGGCCCCGGCATCGGTCTAAACCGCCGCCAACCACAACAACCCAGTCGAGGAACCGCTTCAGCATGCGCGAGATCAACCATTTCATCGGCGGCGCCTCCTTCACCGGCGCCTCGGGGCGCTTCTCGGACGTGTTCAATCCGAACACCGGCGAGGTGCAGGCGCGGGTGCAGCTGGCCACCGCGTCGGAAATGGACCGCGCCGTGCAGGCGGCGCAGGACGCCTTCGAAGGCTGGTCCTCGACCAATCCGCAGCGCCGCGCCCGGGTGATGTTCGAGTTCAAGCGCCTCGTCGAGGCCAACATGGACGAGCTGGCCGAAATGCTCTCGGCCGAGCACGGCAAGGTCATCGCCGACGCCAAGGGCGACGTGATGCGCGGCCTCGACGTCATCGAGTTCGCCTGCGGCATCCCCCACGCCCTGAAGGGCGAATATACCTGGGGCGCCGGCCCCGGCATCGACGTCTATTCGATGCGCCAGCCGCTGGGCGTCGTCGCCGGCATCACCCCGTTCAACTTCCCGGCCATGATTCCGATGTGGATGTTCGGCGTGGCCATCGCCGTCGGCAACACCTTCATCCTGAAGCCGTCGGAACGCGATCCGTCGGTGCCGGTGCGTTTGGCCGAGCTGATGATGGAGGCGGGCGCTCCCGCCGGCGTGCTGAACGTCGTGCACGGCGACAAGACCGCCGTCGACGCCATCCTGACCCACCCGTCGATCCACGCCGTCAGCTTCGTCGGCTCGTCCGACATCGCCCACTACGTCTACCAGATGGGCGCCCAGCACGGGAAACGCGTCCAGGCCATGGGCGGGGCCAAGAACCACGGCATCGTCCTGCCCGACGCCGACATGGACCAGGTGATCAAGGACCTGTCGGGCGCCGCCTTCGGTTCGGCCGGCGAGCGCTGCATGGCCCTGCCGGTGGTGGTGCCGGTCGGCAAGCAGACCGCCGACGAATTGCGCGAGCGCATGGTCGCCGAGATTCCGCGCCTCAAGGTCGGGGTCTCGACGGACCCCGAGGCCCACTACGGCCCTGTCGTCACCAAGGCCCACCGCGACCGCGTCGCCGGCTGGATCGAGAAGGGCGTCCAGGAAGGCGCCGAGCTGGTCGTCGACGGCCGCGACTTCAGTCTGCAGGGCCACGAGAACGGCTACTTCATGGGCCCGTCGCTGTTCGACAACGTGACCCCGGAGATGGAGTCCTACAGGGAGGAGATCTTCGGCCCGGTGCTGCAGATCGTCCGCGCCGCCAGCTTCGATGAGGCCCTCGCCCTTCCGTCGAAGCACCAGTACGGCAACGGCGTCGCCATCTTCACCCAGAACGGCCGCGCGGCGCGCGACTTCGCCGCCCGCGTCAATGTCGGCATGGTCGGCATCAACGTGCCGATCCCGGTGCCGGTCGCCTACCACACCTTCGGCGGCTGGAAGCGCTCCGCCTTCGGCGACACCAACCAGCACGGCATGGAAGGCGTGAAGTTCTGGACCAAGGTCAAGACCGTCACCGCCCGCTGGCCCGACAGCGAGCTGGAGCACGCCGATTCCAGCTTCGTCATCCCGACGATGAAGTAGGGTTCGCCCTGAGGATGTCCGGGGGTGCACGGCGGCGCCGCAGGCGTTAACGTGGGCGCTACGGTGAAGCTGGAGCGCCCCCTCGCATGCGTCGCTTTTTTGTCTGGTCGGCTCTCTCGGCCCTTATCGGTCTGATCCTCGCGGTCGGCGGCTACTTGGCGTACCAGCACTTCTACGGCCGCTTCCAGCCGGTGACGGTGACCCGTAACCAGAAGGCCATCCAGGATCTGCTGGACGAGGCTTCCTGGCTCAGCGCGGGCGGCGGCGGCGAGCCGCTGTACATCATCGGCTACCGCGACTCGGCGGCCATGCAGCGCTACGAGCGCGAGGAGGCGCCCAAGCTGCGTGCCGCCGGGGTCGAGGTGCGCATCATCGTCTTCGCCCGCGCCGACCGGGAGGGCCTGCCGCAGTCGACGCCGGCCGAGCGGGCCACGGTCGCCGAGCTGTGGCTGAGCCGTGACTGGACCCTCTACCAGCGCTGGACGGCGACCCCCGCAGGCAACTGGACCGCGGCAGGACTGCCCGCCGCTGACGGCAGCCGCGCACGCAGCGCCGTGGTCGAGACGGGCCGCGACTTCGTCAGCGACCTGGCCCGCGCCCTCGGGGGCGAGGGTCTGCGGGTCAGCTATCCGCTGGTCATCTGGCGTGACCGCGAGGGCTATATGAAGGCCTGCGCCTGCTCCGACAGTCGTTCGTGGGCCTTTGTCCGCGACGATCTCGACGCCCCTGACCGCATCGGTTCGGCGGTCGCCGGCGACGACGTCCCTCCGCTGACCGACTGGCCGGGCGACGGCAGCCCGGAGAGCCTGCCCTATCCGACCCTGCCGCCGGTCGCTCCGGCGACAGGCGAGACGGCCCCGGCCGGTGAGGCGGCGGCGGCGCCTGCGCCTGCGC
>JAEZIH010000169.1 GCA_023416055.1 Pseudomonadota bacterium
TCGAGGCGTCGCGGCTGAGGCGGTAGGCGTTGACGTCGAGCGGCAGGTCGGTGACCTGGCGGGGCCCGGTCCCGTCGGCCTCGGCGCGCCAGACCTGGCTGGAGCCCGAGCGGCCCGAGAGGAAGTACAGCTTGCCGTCGGCGCCCCAGCGGGCGGTGTTGGCGCCGCCCTCGTTGATGGCCAGCCGGCGGCCTTCGCCGGGGCTCTGCAGGTCCATCATGTAGAGGGCGCCCGCGCGGCGGTTGGCGTCCACGTCGGTGGTGGTCACCGAATAGACCAGCCAGCGGCCGTCGGGAGAAACCTGCGGATCGCCGAGGCGGTTGGCGCTGATCATCTCGCGCCAGGTGAAGGGCCGGGCCTCCTGGGCCGGCGCCGCTGCCGCGGCGGCTTCGGCGGGGGCGGCGGCCGGCGCCTCGGCGAGGGCGGGCAGGGCCGCGCCGGCCAGCAGGGCGGCGGCGCTGAGGCCGGTCAGGAGTCGGGTCACGGACGTCATGCGCGGATATCCTCGGCGTTACGGGAACGGGTCGGGGCGAAGGGGTGGCGCCCCCGGGGCCGCGCGTCAATGCCGCAGCTCCGCTGTCCGCTTGCGGAGACTCTCGGGACCGGCGACAAACGCGGGGCATGACCGCCGTCGCCGTCACCCCCCCTGCTGAGCTGTCCGGGCCGGACGGGCCGCACATCTGCGATGTGCTGATCGCCGAGCGCGCGCCGCGGCTGACCGGCTCGCCGCTGTGGCCGCTGATCCGGCCCTTTCTGTACAAGCTGCTGAACTATCGCCAGGCGGTGCGCATGGCGGACGCCGTCCGTCCCCTGTCGGGGGCCGGGGCCCTGGACCACGTCAGCAGCCTGCTGGACCTGAAGGTGTCGGTGATAAACGGCGACCGCATCCCCGCGACCGGGCGCTGCATCGTTGTGGCCAACCACCCGACCGGCATCGCCGACGGGATCGCCGTCTACGACGCCATCAAGGCGCGGCGGCCGGACGCCGTCTTCTTCGCCAACGCCGACGCCCTGAGGGTGTCGCCACGGCTGGGCGAGGCGGTCATTCCGGTGGAGTGGGTGGTGGCCAAGCGCACCCGCGAGAAGACCCGCGCCACCCTGGCGGCGGCGAAGGAAGCCTTCGACGCGGAGCGCTGCCTGGTGATGTTCCCTGCCGGACGGCTGGCGCGGGTGGCGAAGGACGGCTCACTGACCGATCCGGAATGGGCCCCGACCGCCGCCTCGCTGGCGCGCAAATACGGGGCGCCGATCGTGCCGATCCATGTGGCCGGCCCCTACTCCCGCCTGTTCCACTGGTTCGACCGGGTGTCGCAGGAGCTGCGCGACGTCACCCTGTTCCACGAACTGCTCAACAAGAAGCGCAAGCGCTTCTTCCTCAAGGTCGGCAAGCCGATCCCGCCGGCGCGGCTGGACATCGACGCGGCGCGGGCGACCTATGCGTTGAAGGCCTTCACCGAGCGGGTGCTGCCCAGCCAGCCGGACGCCGATTTTGCCTGAGGTGCTGTTCGAGCTTTCGGACGCCGAAGCCACGGCGCGGCTGGGCGCAGCCGTCGCGTCCCTGCTGGCGCCCGGCGAGGCCGTGCTGCTGTACGGGCCGCTGGGGATGGGCAAGTCGACCCTGGCGCGCGGCCTGATCCGGGCCCTGACCCGGCCCGACGAGGACGTGCCTTCGCCGACCTTCACCCTGGTGCAGTTCTATGAGAGCGAGCCGCCGGTGGCGCATTTCGACCTCTACCGGCTGACCCGCCCCGAGGAGGCGGCCGAGATCGGTCTGGACGAGGCGCTGGACGAGGGCTGCGCGGTGATCGAATGGCCCGAGCGGCTGGGCGAGGATCCGGCCCTCTGGCTGGGCCCCGACCGGCTGACGATCACCCTGGCCGAGGACGGCGCCGCACGGCGTGCGACCGTTTCTGGCGCAGGGGCGTGGGAGAGCAAGCTGAAGGACCTGCATGTCTGACCGTGAACTTCAGCGCCTCGACTTCCTGAGGGCGGCCGGCCTCGCCGACGCCGCGCGCGCGCCCCTGCCCGGCGACGCCTCGACGCGCCGCTACGAGCGGCTGACCACGCCCGGCGGGTCGACCCTGATGCTGATGGACCAGCCGCCGGCGGCGGAGTCCCGGCCATGCGACCCCGCCTGGACCCCCGACCAGCGCCGCGCGGCGGGGTGGAACGCGCTGGCCCGACTGTCGGCGGGGCGGATCGAGGCCTTCGCCGCGGTCGCCGCCCATCTGCGCGCCGCCCGCCTGTCGGCGCCCGAGATCGTCGCCGTCGACCCGGCCGCCGGCCTGGCGGTGATCGAGGACTTCGGCGACGACCTGTTCGCCCGGGTGATCGAGGCCGGCGAGGCCGAGGCGCCGCTGTACATGGCGGCGGTCGACGCCCTGGTGCGGCTGCACGAGACCCCGACGCCGGCGGTGATGCGCGGGCCGGGCGGCGACTGGCCGCTGCTGACATACGACACCGAGGCCCTGCAGGGCGGAGCCGACCTGTTCGTCGAATGGGCGCCGAAGCTGAACCCCGGGCTCGACTTCGGGCCGGCGGCGCTGGACGAGTGGCGCGAGGCCTGGGCGCCCGTGGCCGCCCGGGGGGAGCAGAGCGCGCGGGTCATGGCGCATCGCGACTATCACGCCGAGAATCTGATCTGGCTGCCGGGGCGCGAAGGCGCCGGCCGGGTCGGGATGATCGACTTCCAGGACGCCGTTCTGGCCCATCCCGCGTGGGACCTGCACTCCCTGCTGCAGGACGCCCGCCGCGATGTTTCGCCAGAGCTGGAGGCGGCGGCGCTGGACCGCTACCTCGCCGCCACGGGGGCGGACCGGGAGGAGTTCCTGCGCGACTACGCCGCCCTGTCGGCGATGAACGAGGCGCGCATCCTCGGCGTCTTCGCCCGGCTGATCGCGCGGGACGGCAAGCCGCGCTATCGCCGGTTCATGCCCCGCATGTGGGACCATCTGGAGGCCAACCTGCGGAAACCCGGGTTGGAGGCCGCCGCGGCATGGTTCGAGCGTCATGTCCCGATGGAGGGACGGCGATGAGCGGAACGCCGAAGACGGCCATGGTCCTGGCCGCAGGGCTGGGCACGCGGATGCGGCCGCTGACCGACGAGCGGCCCAAGGCCCTGGTCGAGGTCGGCGGGCGGGCGCTGATCGACCATGTGCTGGACCGGCTGGCCGACGCCGGGGTCGAGCGGGCGGTGGTCAACGTCCACTGGTTCGCTGACCGGCTGGAGCGCCACCTGTCCGAACGCGGGCGCGGGCCGTCCATCGTCATCTCCGACGAACGCGCCGAACTGCTCGAGACGGGGGGCGGGCTGAAGAAGGCGGCGCAGTTGCTGGGTCCCGAGCCGGTGTTCGTCGCAAACATCGACAGCGTCTGGACCGACCGCGCGCGGGAGGGGAATTCGGCCCTGAATCAACTCGCTCGCCTGTGGAATCCGTCAATCATGGATGCGGCCCTGCTGCTGGCCCGCCGCGAGGGTTCGATCGGCTTCGAGGGCAGCGGCGACTTCTTTCTCGCCGACGACGGGCGGCTGAGCTTCCGCGGCGAGGCGGCCGAGGCGCCCTACGCCTACATGGGGGTGCACATCTGTCGTCCCGACTATGTGACAGACGGTCCGGAAGGGCCGTTCTCGCTGAGCGGCCTGTGGCGGCGCTCGGCGGCGGCGGGCCGGCTGTACGGCGGCGTGCTGGACGGCGATTGGATGCACGTCGGCGATCCGGCGGCCCGCGACGCCGCCGAGGCGCGGCTGAAGGGCGGGGCGTGACGGCGCGGTTCGACCCGTTCGCGGCGCCCGGTCCGCGCTGGTGCGCCATCGAGACGCGCCGGCCCTTCCTCGAGGACCTCGCCGCCGGGGTGCTGGCGTGGGTCGGGGAGCATCCGCCCGAGGCCCTGTCCGACGCCGTCATCCTGCTGCCCAACCGGCGGGCGGCGCGGGCCTTCACCGCCGCCCTCTCCGGACTGTCGGGCGAGCGGCCGGTGCTGTTGCCGCAGGTGCGGCCGCTCGGCGACCTGGAGGAGGACGAGCCGCCCTTCGCCCCCGGCGAACTGGGCCTCGACCTGCCGCCCGCCATCGCCCCCCTGACCCGCCGCTTCGAGATGGCGCGGATGATCGTCGAGGAGTTCCGCCCCGGCCTGCCGCCCCTGCGGGCGCTGGAGATGGCCGACGCCCTCGGCCGGTTTCTGGATTCCTGCCAGCTGGAGGAGATCGAGGATCCCGGCCGCGTCGCCACCCTGGTCGAGGGCGACCTGGCGGAGCACTGGCAGGAGTCGGCGCGCTTCCTCGGCTTGGCGGTGGAGGCCTGGCCGAAGCGGCTGGCGGCCCTGGGTCTGGTCGACCCTGCATGGCGGCGGGCGCGGCTGCTGCGCCTGCTGGCCGAGGCGTGGAG
>JAEZIH010000200.1 GCA_023416055.1 Pseudomonadota bacterium
AGAACCTGGTGACCATCTACGCCGCCCTCGCCGACCAGACGCGGGAGCAGGTGCTGGCCCAGTTCGCCGGTCAGGGCTTCGGCCAGTTCAAGCCGGCGCTGGCCGAGCTGGCGGTGGAATCGCTGGCCCCGGTGTCGGCCGAGATGCGCCGCCTGATGGCCGATCCCGCCGAGGTCGACCGGGTGCTGAAGGGCGGGGCCGAGCGGGCGGCCGCCGTGGCCGATCCGGTGGTCGACGAGGTCAAGAAGATCGTCGGCTTCTGGCGCGCCTAGGGTTCGGGTCGGGATGGCCCATCCACTCGACCGCCCGGTGTGGAGCGCCCTGACGGGGCGGCTGTCCGCGCTCGCCATCCGCCGCGATGTCGACGGCGGCGCCGCCGTGCGGCTGGATCCGGAGGCGGGCGTCTTCCTCGCCGCGGCGGACGGGTCGGAGGGCAGCCGTCGGGCGCTCACGGAGCTGGCGCGGCTTCATCCCGGCTCCGGGCTGGTCGAGCCGGAAGGGGAGGCGATCGCGGAGGTCCTGCCCGATGTTCCCGTCGTCTCGCGCGCGCCCTGCGTGCAGATGACGGCCGCGGCCCTGACGCCGGGCGCCGCGGACGACCGCGACGTGCTGGCGCTGGGCGAAGCGGACGCCGACGAGATGCTCGCGCTGGCCACCCTCACCAGACCGGGCCCGTTCCGGCGTGGGACGCTGAGGCTCGGCGGCTTCATCGGCGTGCGCCGCGAGGGGCGGCTGGTGGCCATGGCCGGGGAGCGGATGAAGGTCGACGGCTTCACCGAGCTCAGCGGCGTCTGCACCCATCCCGACTTCCGAGGTCAGGGCTTGGCGGGGCGGCTGAGCCGGCTGGTGGTCGCGCGCATCCTGGCGCGGGGCGAGCAGGGGTTCCTGCACGCCTACGCCGAGCAACGGCGACGGTGACCTTCTACGAGAGCCTCGGCTTCCGCGTGCGGGCGCAGATGACCTACACCGTGCTGGCCTAGGATACGCGGTCCAGCCGGGCGACGAAGAAGCCGTCCAGCCCGCCCCTCTCGGCCCACATCGACGGCAGGATGCGCAGCCAGCCTTCCGGGGTCAGCGACTCCTCCGGCGCGCCGAGGGCGGAGGGGTCGGCGGAAGCGGTGCGGAAGGCCGGATTGCGGCGCAGGAAGGCGATGATCTGGGTCTCGCCCTCCTCGCGCTCCAGCGAGCAGACGCAATAGACCAGCCGGCCGCCCGGCTTGACTCGCCCGGCGGCGGCGTCGAGCAGCCGGTGCTGCACGTCGGCCAGCTTGGCGATGTCGGCGGGACGGGTGGCGCGAAGCACCTCGGGATTGCGCCGGAAGGTGCCGGTGGCGGCGCAGGGGGCGTCCAGCAAGACGGCGTCGAAGCTGCGCGGATCCTCCCAGTCCTCGGCCGGGGTGACCACGATCTCGGCCTCGAGCCCCGTCCGCTCCAGGTTCTGGCGCAGCCGGTTCAGCCGCTTGTCCGAACGATCCAGCGCCACGACCCCGGCGCCGGCGGCGGCCAGCTGCAGGGTCTTGCCGCCCGGCGCGGCGCAGAGATCGGCCACGGCCTCGCCCGGCTTCGGGTCGAGCAGGCGCACGGGAACGGCGGCGGCGGCGTCCTGCACCCACCAGGTCCCGTCCTCGAAGCCCGGCCAGGCGGCGATGTCGCCGCGCCGGCCGGTGCGCACCGTGCCGCCGGGCAGGACCTCGCCGTCCAGGCCGCCCGCCACCTCGGCGGCATCGACATCGGGCTTCAGGCTCAGGTCGGTCGCCGGCTCCTCGCGGGCGGCCAGCGCCAGCCCCGCCAGCGCATTGTCGCCCCAGGTCGCCCGCCAGCGGGCGGCGATCCAGTCGGGCAGGTTGGACTCGGCGGTGGTCAGGCCGGGACCCTCGCGGTCGACGCCGCGCAGCACGGCGTTGACCAGATTCTTGTACGGCCGGGTCTTCGGGTCGCGCTCGGCCAGCTTCACCGCCGTCGACACCGCCGCGAAGGCCGGGGTGCCGAGAACCAGCGTCTGGGCGAGGGCGACGCGCAGGATGGTGCGCACCGCCAGCGGCGGGGCCTTCTGCAGGCGGCGGTCGAGGATCTGGTCGATCTCGCCGAGCCGGCGAAGCGCGGCCATGGCCACGGCGCGGGCGAAGGCGCGGTCGGGCGCGGGCAGGGCGGCGACCTCCCGGAAGGCCAGAGCCGCGTCCATGCCGCCGCGGCCCTCGAGCGCAGCGTTGAGCAGTACGCCCGCGGCGAGGCGGGCCTCGACTCCGATGTCGGCGGCTTCGTCGCGCAGCGCGTCCGGCTTCGGCGGACGGGGCCCCCGGCTGCGCTCGGCCATGCGGCGTCCGCGCGCCGCGGAGCTGCGGCCCTCGCCCCTCGATCCTCGTCCTTCGTCCCTCGTCACACCGACACCTGCGTACCCAGTTCGACCACCCGTCCGGGCGGAATATGGAAGAAGTCCGTCGGATTGGCCGCATTGCGCATCAGGAAAATGAACAGGCGGTCCTGCCACAACGGCATGCCCTGGGCGGCCGACGGCACCACCGAGCGGCGGCCGAGGAAGAAGCTGGTCGACATGATGTCGAACTTCAGCCCCTGCTGCTTGCGGCAGATGTTCAACGCGCGGGGCAGGTTGGGCTGCTCCATGAAGCCGTAGGAAATCACCAGCTTCTTGAAGTCCTCGGAGATGGGTTCGATCCGCACGCGGTCGGCCTCGGCGACCCGCGGCCGGTCGGTGGTGTGCACGGTCAGGATCACGTTCTTCTCGTGCAGCACCTTGTTGTGTTTCAGATTGTGCATCAGGGCGACCGGGGCGATGTCCGGGTCCGAGGTCAGGAAGATGGCCGTGCCCGGGACCCTGTGCGGCGGCCGCGCCCGCAGCATCTCGATCAGGTCGTCCAGCGGCAGGCTGTCCTTGCGCGTCTTGGTGGTCAGGATCTGGGTGCCGCGCGTCCAGGTCCACATCACCAGCACGATGCAGGCGCCCATCAGCAGGGGCGCCCAGGCGCCCTGGGGCACCTTCAGCAGGTTGGAGCCGAAGAAGGCCAGATCGATGGCCAGGAAGGGCGACACCGCCAGCAGGCTGAGCGGCAGGCTCCACTTCCACAGCCGGCGCACGATGAAGAAGGCCAGCAGGCTGTCGACCACCATGGCCCCGGTCACCGACACCCCGTAGGCGCCGGCCAGCTGCGACGAGGTCGGGAACATGAACAACAGCAGCAGCACCCCGACCATCATCATCATGTTGACCGAGGGGACGAAGATCTGGCCGGCCTGGCTCTCGCTGGTCTGCAGGATGTTCATCCGCGGCAGCAGGCCCAGCTGCACCGCCTGCTGGGTCAGGGAGAAGGCGCCGGTGATCACCGCCTGGCTGGCGATGATGGTGGCCAGGGTCGCGAGGATCAGCACGGGCCAGTAGATGACCTCGGGGATCATGGCCCAGAACGGGTTCAGCCGCGCCGCCGGGTCGCTGAGGACCAGGGCGCCCTGACCGAAATAGGTCAGCATCAGGCAGGGCAGGACGAAGGCCAGCCAGCCGGCGCGGATCGGCGCCTTTCCGAAATGGCCCATGTCCGTATAGAGCGCCTCGGCCCCGGTGACGGCGAGGAAGACGCTGCCCAGCAGGATGAAGCCGAGCACGCCGTTGTCGATCAGGAACAGCACCCCGTAGTGCGGCGAGACGGCGCGCAGGATCGAGGGGTCGTCGAAGATGTGCCACAGCCCCATGCCGGCCATGACCAGGAACCAGATGGCGGTGATCGGCCCGAAGGCCCGCGCCATGCTGGCCGTACCGCGCGACTGGACCATGAACAGGCCGACCAGGATGGCGGCGGCGATCGGCACGATGAAGGGCGTCACTTGGCCGCTGACGCCGGGGGCGGCGCCCAGGCCCTCCACGGCGGACAGCACCGAGACGGCCGGGGTCAGCACCCCGTCGCCATAGAACATGGCCGCGCCGCAGACGCCGAGGAAGAAGACCAGGCTCGAGCGCTTGCCGATGGCGTGCTGGGCCAGGGCCATCAGGGCCAGGGTGCCGCCCTCGCCCTTGTTGTCGGCCCGCATCAGGAAGACGACGTACTTGACCGTCACCACCAGGATCAGGGCCCAGAACACCAGCGAGACCGTGCCGAGCACCGCCAGTTCGGCCGTGCCGCCGCTGCGCGAATGGCTCAGCGCCTCGCGCATGGCGTAGAGCGGGCTGGTGCCGATGTCGCCGAAGACGACCCCGATGGCGCCGAGCACGAGGCCCCACTTCCCGGCCCGGACGTGACCGCCGGCGCCGGCCGCGGACGGATGCGGATGGGCCGGGGCGACGGAGGATTCCTGGGGCCTTGGGGAGTTCGCGGCTGGCTTGCCGTCTTCACCTTGGGGAGCGGCCCCGACCATGAAGTGCCTCCGGGACGCCGCAACCGTGCGGCTCCCCTCACAAGAGCGGCGAGCCTTTAGGCCCTTTCATCCCGCGGTTCAATCGCCGCCCGGCGGGCCCGGCGTACGGCCGGTTTGTGAAAGCGCCGCGCTCATCCTATCTTGTGGACAACGCCATGTCCGACAGCCAACGCTTTCCCGTCGCCGCCCACGCCCTGGCCTATCTGGCCCACAAGGGCGCCTACTCGCCGGCCGAGGCCGCGCCGAGCGCGGTGCTGGCCGCCTCCATCCCGACCAATCCGGTGGTGGTGCGGCGGGTGACGGCGCTGCTGGCCAAGGCCGGCCTGATCGCCACCCGCCCGGGCGCCTCCGGCGGGGCCTGGCTCTTGCACCGTCCGGAGAGCATCGCCCTCGACACGGTGCTGAAGGCGGTCAACGGCTGCGCCCATCTGGGTTCGCCGCCGGCCGGGGCCCAGAACTGTCCCGTCAGCACCCACATCCCGCGTCAGGTGGCCAAGGCGCTAACCGCCGCCGACCGCGCCGCGGGCGAGGCGCTGTCGAAGATCACCATCGCCGACCTGCTGGCCGAGGACCCGCCGTCGCTGGCGGCCTTCGCCCCCCACCCGTCCTGTCCGGTCGCGGCCTGAGCGGTCGTCACACGGTCCTGATCACCGGCGCCTCGGCCGGCATCGGGGCGGCGGTGGCGCGGGTGTACGCCGAACGCGGCTGGGACCTGATCCTCACCGCGCGGCGGCAGGCCCCGCTGCAGGCGCTGGCCGACGAACTGGCCGCGCAGGGATCGGCCGTCACCGTCCTGACCGAGGACCTGTCCGACCCGGATGCGCCGCGCCGGCTTTTCGAGGCGGTCGCAGCGGGCGACCTGACCGTGGACGGTCTGGTCAACAACGCCGGCTTCAGCCGCACCTCCGGCTTCCTCAACACCGATCGGGCCGAACACGCGGCCATGATCCGCGTCATGCTGACGGCGCCCGTCGAGCTGTCGCGCCTGTTCGCCCCCGCCATGGTGGAGCGCGGTTACGGCCGCATCCTCAACGTCGCCTCGCTGGCCGGCCGCATGCCGGCGACCGGGGGCGACACCCTGTACGGCCCGATCAAGAGCTTCCTGATCAAGGCCTCGCAGGGCCTGCATCTGGAGCTGCGCGGAACCGGGGTGCACGTCACCGCCCTCAACCCCGGCTACACCCTGACCGAGTTTCACGACGTCAACGGCACGCGCGACGAGGTGTCTTCGGCCTATCCCTCGTGGATGTGGCAGACGGCCGATCACGTCGCCCGCGTCGGCTATGCGGCGGTCGAGGCCAATCGTCCCGCCGTCACGCCGGGGGTGATGAACAACCTGCTCGCCGGCCTCGCCAAACACCTGCCCGACCGGCTGGCCCTGGCCATGGTCGGCGGCCATGCGAAACGGCTGAAGCGGATCTGATCGCCGGGGCCGGCGGGCTCAGTGTCCGCCGGTCGGGTAGGGCGTCGTCGCCGCCGAGCTGAACATGCCGGGGATGGCCTCGGCCATGCCGGCCAGCATGAACTGGATCGCCAGGGCGCACAGGATCAGGCCGAGCACGCGCACGATGATGGCCATGCCGACGTCGCCCAGTAGGCGGCTGAGCGGCCCGGTCAGGGCGAAGCAGACAAAGGCCACCAGGCCCGCCGCGGCGATGGCGACCAGCGCCGCCCCGGTGCCGACCGGACCGATCTCCTGCGCCTCGCCGGCGACGATGATGATGGTCGAGATCGCCCCCGGCCCGATCATCAGCGGAATGGCGAAGGGCACGATCAACCGCTTGAAGCGCCGCCGGGCGTAGCCCCGCACGTCCTGGGCGTCGCTGGCCGCCTCGACGTCGGCGAACATCTTCAGAAAATCCTCGCGCACCATGTCGAGGCCCAGCAGCAGCAGCAGGATGCCGCCGGCGATGCGGAAGGCAGCCATGGAGATGCCGAAGAACTGCAGCAGCGCCAGGCCGGTGAACAGGAAGAAGGCCAGGAAGACGACGGCGAACAGGCAGATCAGGGCCGAGACCGAGATGCGCTGGCGCAGGGTGGCGCCCACCGTGGCGGCGGCGAAGATCGGCAGGTTGCCGATCGGATCGACCAGGGCGAACAGGGCCACGAACAGGTTGACGCCCAGTTTCACCGCGTCCATGTGCTGACCTCGCCCTGCAATTCACCCGTCCGCGGCCATCAAGGCTGACGCCTGCGCGCGCGTCCAGTCCCTAGCCGACCTCGAGGAGCGACGCCATGACGCCTGTGCTTACCGATCCACGCCTGATCGTCGGCCTGGACCTGCCCTCGCTGGAGGCGGCGCGAGCCATGGTCGAGCGGCTGGGGGCGACGGTGTCGTCCTACAAGGTCGGCCTGACCCTGCTGGCCCGGCCGGGCGGCGTGGCCTTCGCCCACGAGCTGCGGGCGGCCGGCAAGCTGGTGTTCCAGGACTGGAAGCTGCACGACATCGGCGCCCAGGTGGAGGGCGCGGCCCGCGCCGTGGCCGAGGGCGGCTGCGACCTGCTGACCGTCCACGCCGAGCCGCAGGTGATGCGGGGCGCGGTCCGGGGGCGCGACGCAGCCGGGACCGGGACAAAGCTGCTGGCGGTGACGGTGCTGACCAGCCTGTCCGACGCCGACCTCGGCGAGATCGGCTACGGCTTCAAGGCGGCCGACCTGGTCGAGCGGCGGGTGCGCCAGGCGCTGGACTGCGGCGTCGACGGCGTGGTCTCCAGTCCGCTGGAGGCGGCCCGGGTGCGCCGGCTGGCGCAGGAGGCGGGCCGGCCCGACTTCCTGATCGTCACCCCAGGAGTGCGGCCCGAGGGCGCCGACCTCGGCGACCAGCAGCGCGTGGCCACGCCGCGCGCCGCGCTGGAGGCGGGGGCGACCCACCTGGTCGTGGCCCGGCCGGTGGTCGCCGCCGACAACCCCCTGCTGGCCGCCTCGTCGATCGTGCAGTCGATCGACGGCTTCATGCGCGACTAGCCGCGCTCGCCCGGCT